>NZ_JBFTSN010000041.1:0-32547 GCF_056400045.1 Paenibacillus sp. 01L418 | reverse complement strand
AGCTARAGCTAGGTGGCAAAACAAAAAGGGAGATAATAAAGGTATTGGGGATTGAAGATGAAGGTCAGATTAAGGTATGGATGCGTAAATACAAGCAACTCGGAGAGTACAGGCTTATGGATAATAGAAGGCGCCGTATGCAGGACGTGTAGCGGAGAATAAACTTAATCGTGATTTTACAGCCGACAAACCCAATCAGAAATGGGTCACGGATATTACTCAGTACCGCGTGTTCGATCAGAAGATTTACCTGTCCGTAATTAAGGATTTGTTTAATACTGAAATTATTGCTTATCACATGAGTTTCAACAATGAAAATCCGTTGGTTTTAAAAACGTTTGAAAAGGTATTTAACAAGCTGACTCCGGTTGAGTACCGTCGCCAGCTTGTTTCCTAGGGCTTTTTTCAATTTCTACAAAATCGGGGTTGACCATGCAGCATAGGTTTTTTTATTGTCTACAAAATGGAGTCTTGTTCAGACTGCTGCACTGGTTATTTAACTATCGTTATCCGATTGTACATTTGTTGCCCTAAGGCCTTGCGGTAGCAGTTAATAGCCTCTAGTCGTTCAGCTCATTCACAGAAAAGGGTTAATATTTGTAATATCTCCAGTGGATCGGTCCACTGTTATAAGAAACCGGCCATCGCTAGTAAGATTGCCCTCGTAAGAAGGTCTAATTTCAAATAAAACAAGTGAGTCATTGGCGTAGCTATGTTCTGTTGTTGTAATTTGTACTTCTTGAACACTAACATCCAAGAATTGTTGAGCCAATTGAGTCGCTTTCTCTTTACTTTGGTCTATTGAAATCCATTGTTCTTTTTGTATTTCATTGCTTTTGTTTGATTCTTTAGCTGCCTTCATATCGTTAATACCAATTATTTTATTATTTTGACCAACCCATACACGCATACTGTCGTCTGCGGTTACATAAGTGGCAGTTTCTCTTTCATCTTTTATAAGTGAAAATCCAGTCAGGTTAAAATACTTCTGCAATACGAGAGTAGCTTCTTCTGCAGTATTGACTGTCAGGCTTTGGATTTGGCCGCCTCCAGGCTTCGATAGCTTTGCCACTTCCACTGTTTCATTTGATTGGGTATTCCCTTGAGCATTTACTAATGAGAATGAGCAGACAGTTAATAGCGTTGCTAATCCTAATACAGATAAGCGCATAGAATTTTTCTTGAAATGTTTAATCATGAGTATTCTCCTCTTGAGATGCTTGTAATTACCCGATAATCCGACCAAACTTGGATATCTCCGGGCTCCTGCATAATGCTCCAATAAATTAATGATCGTCTGGCCGTAAGCTGCTTTGTGTTCAGCATGGATGTAGGACAAGGCTAATGCATCACAGGCTACCTCTTGATCTGCTCGCATTCGTGCGTAGACAACCCACATTATCGGATTAAACCAATGTAAAATAACCAGAACATGCATGAGCCAATTCATCGCAACGTCCCTGCGCTTGATATGTGCCAGTTCATGATTGAAAATATAACGGAAATGATCGGCATCCATCGAACGAATCAACGAACTGGATAATAAAATCCTTGGTTTCATAAACCCATAAACCGCAGGACTCGGCACTGCATCTGTTACGGTCAGAAGAATCGGTTGTTTGACCGACATTTGGCGCTTGCATTGCTCGAATACTTGTAATACCGCCGGATGGGTTACATTGGGCTGGTTTTTAATTCGTCTATACACGTTGATATTGGCTATAAGGGTTACAAGGCTCAAGATTATGACCCCTAGCAACCAACCAATGAACAGGATGTCTCGCAGCGTTATTTTGGATAATCGATCCACAAACGATTGCTTTGCAAGGACTTGTTTTTCAGGAACATTCGCAGAGGAATGAACTATGACATCGGATGGATCTTTGAGTGTCCATTCGCTCGGTGAATCCACGTTATTCTTCAACTGATTCTTTCGTTCATAAAGATTGGAAATATCATCGAGCGATCCTAAAAGGGATTCATTAGACAACTGCTGCTTCATTGGCAATAGATTGTATACGCTGTACGAGCTTTCTGGCGCCCAAGGCAATACGAGCCGAATGACAACAGGAAACCATAGGAGATAATGCCACTTCGGCTGCAACTTGTTTCTGAGCATCCATTTGATCATGACAATGAGAGCAACCAGCACACTTGCCATCAACGAAGCGCGAATCACCCAGTCGAAAAAAAACTGCATATACATCTGCACATATGTCATGGCTATTTGCCTGTCTTCGATTTGTTATCATCGAATAATTGTTTCAGCTCATTGATTTCCTGTTCCGTCAGTTTTTTCTCCTGAAGGAAGTTCGCAAGCATCGGTTTAATGGCTCCACCGTACAATTTTTGCAAAAAACTTTTTGTTTCACTTTGCAAATACTCATTTTCTGAAACCAAAGGATAAAACATTTGGGCTCGTCGAGATTCGTCTTTGTTGATTCCAACCGCTTCTTTCTGCACCAGACGGTTAAGCAGCGTACGAATCGTCTTCGGACTCCAGTCCATTGTTTCCGTTAGTTGTTTAACAATTTCGCTGGATGGACATTCCTTCCTCGCCCAGAGGATTTTCATAACTTCCCATTCTGCATCTGTGATTTGTGGTAATTTTGTCATACTCGAAACCTCCCGTTACATGTAAAAGGATCACAATTGTAGGCCTACAAATCATATACTACACGTGTAGTCCTATTGTGTCAACGAACATCTCGTACCATTCACTTCCTATAACGACGAAAATAATAATAATTATGATGTGTAATACCTCTAGGTGGGAGATCCAATGCAGCGAAAAATGCGCTCAGGCCGTCTAATAGGTGGAGGTGATGATTCAGTGATGCCGGCCGGCTCGAATAATAAGGAAAATTTCCCGAAAGATCCCACTCAAGCTCTAGAGCAGCTGATGGAAAGCTTTGGCTCGACGATCATGCGCACCGCTTATTTTTATACCGGGGATCGGCATTTTGCCGAGGATATCAGTCAGGAGGTATTTCTTCGCGCTTATCGCAACTGGAACTCGTTTCGTGGAGATAGCGCGGTTAAAACCTGGTTGACGACGATCGCTATCAACGTTTGCCGGGACAAGATGGGCGTGCGGATGTTTACGGAACAGCCGACCGATCCCAGCCTGATGGAGCGGGGACGGATATTCAACGTAGAAGAAGAAGCGCTTAAAAGATTGCAGAAAAGCGAGATTTTGCGGCATATGCTGCGTCTGCCTCTGCCGTATCAGGAGGCTTTGTATTTATATTATTATCTGGACTTGGACACACGGGAAATTGCGAAAGCGACGTCGTCGCCCGAGGGTACCGTGAGAAACAGACTGCACCGGGCGCGCGAGGCGTTGGCTCGGGAAATGCGCAAGGAGGAGACAACCGATGACGGACATGGAGCGTAATTTACGTCAACATTTGCAAAAGGAGTCGGATGATATGTTGTTTTCTAAAATGGAATTGAGCGATAGCGTTAAACAGAAGATCAGGAAACAAGCCGCCGCGGAAGCGAGAGGCCGCCGCCGATTCGTTCTTCCGAAAGCCTGGCTTGCAGGAGCGGCAGCGCTGGTCGCGGCAGTCGTCATAGTGGCGGGATTGCCGATGCTGCAAGAGCCCGCCGCAGTCCCGACGCCAACGGATAATTCGTCGGAAATCGTGCTGCCCGGAAACGGAGGAGCCACAGGTTCGGAGTTGTCCCAATTGATTACAACTCCGTTAGGAACGGCGGAGGCAGCGAAAGCAGCTTTCGGTTCCGGTGTGCTTGTTCCTCAAGTCGCCCCGGAAGGCTTCAAGCTGGCTGAGATCGTCGGCGTGGGAATGAAGGACCAACCGCTCAGAGATTTAAACTTCACATACGGTTCGGGTGATAAGACGGTGACGTTCAGCGCGAGCCGCATGCCGGCAGCGTTCCCGACAGACCTGTTCACACAGACCAAAGTGGGTGGAGCGGACGGCTTAATTTTCGAGCAAGCCGAGTTCACAGAGCTGTTCTGGGTGGTTGACGGCATTCAGTATGGCGTGTCCGGTCCGATTTCGGGCGACGAGGCTATGAAGGTAGCCGAATCGGTGGAGCCTTAATGAGTTGATGCGTGTATATCGTGAATGAATGGAACGCCCCACCCGTCGAATGCTAGATAAATTGGGGTAGTGTAATAGCCCCACACGAGAGAGCATATCACTGGCAGATATGAGGTCAGGGGTGAGGGTCGCCTTAGGCACCTCCAAACAATTAATTCAAACCACTTCATCTGAAGTGGTTTTTTTGGTGAAGCCTAGTTGCTTCATAAGATTACAGGAGGAAATGAAATTTAGGATTGGAATCAAGATTGAATGCAATCTACGGTAGAGCCAGTTCATTGGAACGAGGGGGCAGGGGTTGACGAACTGGTTGATTCGAAAATTACAAGTTGAATTGTGATTGGGGACGATACCACATGATAGCGAGACGGCGTTCTGTTTTCATTAAATTAATATTGTCCCCATAAAGGATAAGACTACCTCATTGGAACTTTATTGCAACACTCGTATGATAAGATAAGTCCCCAATATACAAATCGTGTTCCGGGAACTTATTACAGGGTTAAAAGAAGTAGTGAGATTACGTTATTTGCACGTACGCTTATCGCTCTTTGAATCTTGTTATTTTTTTGAGCTCGTGAAAACGCTAACATCGGGTCAATTGTGGACGGGATCGCATTTACAAGACTAGACATATGGAATAGTAGAGGTGATGCGGCAGCCAGCATAAAAGCGGGAAAGTGTTGTCAGGCCACACATGAGGGGTTCATATTGGGTGTAAAGGATCACTTTTTTTGTGCACTACATAAAATCATAGAAAGTTTTGAATTTAGTATTTAAGTGAAGAAGTTTGAAAGAGTTATGGGATCTCTTCAAAACCTAAAAATAGGATATATGGAGGAAATTTGAGAATGAAAAAAAGACGATTATTAGCATCTTTACTTGTGACAGCGATGCTATTTACTTTGTTTTCTCCGCTTATGGCAGTCAGCGCGGCATGGGGAGATGATGTATCTCTTTTGACCGTAAATGCAGGCGCAGATGGTAATACGGCGACAAACGCCGATGCGCCAGACGGACAGAAAGCGTGGAGTTTAAACACCGGAACCTCAAAGGGCGGAGGGCCTTGGGATAACCTCTTCACGCCAAGCGTAGCGCCTCTAAAAGATGTATCCGCTTACAAGGACGGATACTTCGTTTTCGAGATGTATATTCCAAATGCGAGCTTTAAAAATATGCTAGGCAATAACTGGCTCGTCATCGTAAGCGACAGTAATCCCGCTGCGGATAAGTTCAACGCCGATTCTCGTCTCCAGCTTGATTTGAGCGGAGTCACAAATGCTGCAGTGGGCACATGGGCGACGGTCTATACGAAGTTATCGACGTCAAGTGCCGTAGCCGGGAGTTTCAATGACGCCTGGTTAGACAAGGTGACCAGACTAGCCATGCATCTGCAATGGGATACTAGTGTCCCTAGCACTGACGTTTTCATAAAAAACCCGCGTTTCCAGAAAAGTACGCTAGGCGTACCGGTTTCACCGTCAACGGCTCCCGCACTTGATGTAGCAACAAAAACAGTAACTGCGAACGCACCGGCTAGCGGGCAAGCTGTGGAATTCGCAATAAGCGAAGATGGGATCGCTCCCGCATCCGGGTGGGTGGATGGAAGTAAAAACGATAATGTTTATTCTCATCAATTTGCCACATTTCCTTCAGCGCAGACTTATTATGTATTCGCGCGGGCGAAAGCAGACAACAGCTACAACTTCATCGGCGCATCTTCAAGAATTACGGTAACGTCTATTGACGAACAAACATTGGTAAATGAGGCGGCGGCGTCTCTGACATGGGATGCGATTAAAGGCAGTAATACTTCGAATAACGATGTGAAATCACAACTTAGCCTTCCGACAGCAATAGGAACGACTAACGTAGCATGGTCTTCGGACAATGCGGCAATAAGCAGCGCCGGAGGCGTAAATCGTTTATTGAATAGAGAAGTAGACAAAACCGTCGTACTCACGGCGACAATAACCAAGGGTAATGCAAGTGCTACAAAAACGTTTACCTTGACGGTGAAAGCCGTGCCGGCGGAGGTCAACGCCCGGGCTGCGACGTATTTTCCTAATATAGAAGAGGGAACAAGCAGCGCTATTGCGCCGGACGGAAATAACGCGGTTAAGTTGGGCGCTGGAAAAATAGGCGCCGGCGTTGAACGGCTTTGGGATGCCCGCTTTGTTAGCAGCAGCGGCAATCAGGATTTATCAGCTTATGCAAATCAATATTTTGTTTTTGATATGTATGTTACACATTCGGACCTTTTAAAGCTCAGTGGCAATAACTGGATCGCCATGGCAAGTGGCGGTAACAATCTTGACACCAATTCGCGTCTTAATCTTAATGTTAACGAAATCAAAAATGGAAAGGTTAATGAATGGATTACGGTTTATGCGCAATTATCAGCAGCCAATTCTCCGAATGGTTTCAATCCCGTTCATTTGGACACGGTACAGGCGGGGAGATTGCAAATGCAATGGTCATCCGTGCCCCAAGGCGACATCTATATCAAGAATCCGCGTTTCCAGAATACCGTGGATTCGCCGAAACCTATTCCCAAGGCTGTTGAGACAACAGGCAACGTTACGTTATCTTCAGCAGCGCCAACAAACGGTCAGGCTGTGCAGTTCGCGATCAACACCACCGGTAACGCTCCTGTGGTCGGCGATTGGACGACGGGTACTCTGGGTACAGGAATTTATACTGCGGCATTTACAAAACCAACAGGCAACATCTATTATACATTCGCACGCACGGCTCAAAATACGCAATATCCTTTCGCAGGAACGCATTCGAGAGTTAAAGTGGAGCATCTTGACGACAATCAAGCAATATCGGACGCAGCAAATAAGCTGACATGGGACACAATCAGGAATTCGAATGTTATTCAATCCGAAGTAAGAACGGGGTTGATTCTTAAAGCAACGGGTGCGAACGATACGGCTATAGTATGGTCGGCTGAACCGGCAGGTATCATAGATACCGCAACTGGCAGTGTAACTCGCGACCCTGCCGTAGGAAAAGCCGTAACCCTTACGGCGAAAATAACCAAAGGTAATGCAGCACCTGTTCATAAAATTTTCAATTTGACAGTAGCCAGTACGACTAACGAACTTGCTGAAGTGTTCATTGACTTCAACGATCCTGAATCATTTGATGCCGTTGATACCATTGGAAGCGGTTTCGGCGACGGTGGAGATCCGGCTGGACCGTACAAAGGACTACAAGGCAACGGCATAGGCGTCAGTCTTATCGGAGACGGCGGTACCGCAGTGGATGTAGTCACTCAAAGCGGCGTAGACGCTGTGAAGATCGGCAACTTTATGTACGTCATTGTAGACGACCTTAAGCTTAAGCAAGCAAACAAGGTTGAATTAGCGGTCACATACTGGAGACCGAGCGCAGCGGGCGGTATTTCGTTACAGTATAACACCATATATCCCGGCAGTTTCTCTGGATTTGAAGCGTATAGATCAGCGAGCCTTCCGGCCACAGGAAGCGGAAACGCTTGGGTGACTTCAAAGGGTGTGCTTAACGGAGTTAATTTTGCGATAGGAGCACAAAATCAAGGCGCGCACTTCCGGATCGGTGCAGCCGGAGCAATCATACAGAGTATACGAATAACCGAAATTCCTCCAACGGATGAAGAAGCGGTAAAACTTGTTTCGGACGCGCTGACTTGGGACGCGATCAAGGGTACGAATACCAGACAGGATCTGGTTGAAAGCAATTTGAATCTAGCTAAGATGGGTTCAGCAAGTACGAACATTGTGTGGGCATCTGCCAATAACACGGTGATCAACAGCAACACCGGCGCAGTAGTTCGTCAAGGAGTGAATACATCCGTAACACTCACGGCGACAGTAAGCAAAGGAACGGCAACACCCGTTGTTAAAACATTTAATATCGTCGTTCGCGGAACAGGGACCGGAACCGACGAGGAAGCGGTAAACGATATGCTGAATAAACTGACATGGGATTTAATCAAAGGCGTGAATGCTTCTGAGACTAATGTGACAACGAACTTAGTTCTTCCGTCCATGGGTGAAAATATGACGGATATTACATGGACGACATCCGCTGCTACCCTAATAACCACTGCAGGAGTGATACCGACAAACCGTCCGGACGGCGGAGGCGAGGTAACGCTCACGGCGACGATAAAAAGAGGTCCGGTAGCCGCTCCTGTAACCCAGACTAAAACCTTTGTGCTCACAGTTCCGGATCGATATGATTACGCAAAACACATGAGAGCGGCAATCGTTCAGGAACACGATGCGAAAGATTTGGCGATATCGGACTTTAACGTACTCGCTTTTGGTGCGAAAACAGCAGAGATGGCAGAAGCGGAAGGCTTAGTTGATTTTGATAACAGAGAGGCTTTCCAGGCGGCGATTGATGCGGCTTATAATGACGGCGGCGGCGTAGTCTATATTCCGGCGGGAACCTTTGCGTTCTACACGGAAACTACCGGCACAATAAGCGTTCAAAGCACGACAGGCAGTACAACCTACGAATATAAACAGGTTTTAAATTTGCGGGCAGGCGTACAGCTCCGTGGCGAATGGGATAATCCGGATGCGGACGATTACGATGGTAAAATCGACGGAACCATTCTCGCGGTCTATGCCGGACATAACTCCGCCAATTATGACACGTATGTTGACTCTGACGAGAGAGAAAATCAGACAGGCGGCAAAAAAGTAGCTAACGTGTCCGATAGATTCATAGACATGGAACAAGGCACAGGTGTAACAAACCTTTCCGTATGGTATCCGAATCAAGATATTAATGCTACAACCACTGTTGAAAAGAGGAACGCAGATGGTCAGAAGACAGGGGAATTTGAGGACATCAAAGGAATTCCGTATCCGTGGACGTTCTATCAGAGAACCGGAAACAGCGTGACGCTTGATAACGTTACTCTTGTAAACGCTTGGGGAGGATTCATTTCCCTGCCGAGCGAAATGCATTATGTTGTGAACAGCAATATGACGGCTCTCTACAAGGGCATCGTGGTTCACACCTGTACAGATATCGGACGTATCGAGAACGTTGACATTGACCCGAAATACTGGGCGAATTCAGGTCTTGACGGCGCACCGTCTCTATCGGACGCGAGAGCGTACACAAGAGCGAATGCTACTGGATTCATGATGCACCGATCAGATTGGGAATATGTCTCGGGATTAAATATTTCCGGGTATAAGACGGGGATGTGGATCGGAAGAGAACCTGGCGGCGACGAAGCACCGAACGCGCAGTTCTACGGATTAAAAATCGAAGACAGTCAAACGGGTATATACATTGACAACGTTAACGGTTTCGGTCTGCTGCTCTCGAACTCGGAATTCGGAGGCGACACAGCAGTATATTTCAACGAACGTTTCGACACTTCTGTTCAATTCAACGGAGTTGCATTTAAAGGTCCGATTGTAAGCAACGCCAGAGGCGGAGTGATATCCTTTGAGGATAGTACGTTTGACGAATATGACAATTATGCGCTGAACTTCCTGGGTCGAGGCAACGCATTAGTCAGTCAGAGCAATTTCAAACAGGCAGACAAACATGCACATTTGGGAGTAAACTTCGGAACATTCAAATCAGTAAATTCAGGTTATAACCTTAACATCGAGAGCGCTAACCTTGCCGCTCACATCGATAACCTTGAACTTGATGTTAAGGCTGACGGTAATAACACCGCTGTACAAATCGTTAATGATGTTGATTATCTGTTTGAACCTATTCCGAAAGACGTAAAAACAGATATTGACGTACACCCGAGACCAACATCAAGCGCAGTGCTTAGACTTGACTTCCCGCGCTCGTTAACAGGCAACGCACCGACCGTGGATATATCTGCAAAGCTGCAGGAAGCTCTTGATTATATTAAAGCTAATCACGGTGGCGGCACGATCTATTTACCTGGTGGAAGATATAGACTGAATAATCCCGTCATCGTTCCCGAGGGTGTTGAACTCAGAGGAACATGGGACGTACAGCATCATACTCAAGGCGGCGGCACGGCGATCTTTACAGCGTACACCGGCGGGAATGAGGGAGAAAATGGAAATTCTCTTATTCAGCTTAAGGCAAACGCAGGGCTCAGAGGACTTAACATTACGCAAACAAATATAACCAGCGTCAATCTCGACAACCCTAACCTAACGCTAAAAACTCCGTTTTTGGTACAGGGACAAGGCGCAGGCGTATATRCAATCAATTTAACGATCCCAATTGGGGATAAAGGGATAGATCTGGCTTCCTATAAAACAGATGGTCACTATGTTGATTATTTAGGAGGCACGCTCCTCAGAGCAGGCATTTGGGTCGGAGGAGGCGCGGAAGGCGGATTTATTAGAAATATGCAATTCAATCCGCATTACGCTTTGAGACTTCCGGGAGGCCAAGGATATTCGGCACCTACCGGCGATTTGTACGGTTTCGTACAAAGATACATGAGTGCGCTCAAATTCGCGGATGTGGAAGACCAGACGATTTTCAACAATTTCGTTTTCGGCTCGGTATACGGCATACACTTCCTGAAAAGAGACCTGGGGAACGGCGAATTCGCATACCCAGGAAAAATGACGATGATTGGCCACGGTTCGGACGGAACCACGTACGCTCTCTATGTGGAAGACGCGGACGAACACACCAAAATAATCGCGATCAACTCGGAATTGGTTAATACGAACATCACGACGGAGCCGAATAGAGCGTATGTCAGAATGGGAGATGCAGCTAATACCGCGAAAATCCACCAAGACGCTGAACTTGTCCTGTACAACAGCGCGTTCTGGGGTAGCCCGACCGTAGCGGGAGCAATCGTAAATAACGGTATCGTTCGCTTACAGCAAGCAAACTTCACTCAGCTGCCCGGCAACAATCCGGGTATTGATGTCCACGGCGGTAAGGCGCATGTATACACTTCTTACTTCCAGCCGTCCAAGAACGGCCAGAATAATAATGTGTATGCCATGCTGCGCGAGAGCGGCACATCGGTAGAACTTAGCAACAATTATTACGCATCCGGTTTGAGAAACAGCACTCCAGCGGACAATCCGTACGGCATTTACGGCTCGGATTTATTGGCGGAACCGTTTGTATTCAACCTAACCAAAAACGGAGATAAACAACAATTCATCGTTAAGTATAATGTCGGAGGAAGAGCCTCTGCACCCGGAACATTAACAATTGTATCCCCGGCTGCTTATGCTAAAGATTTCACTCCCATTACATTTAACGCGCTTGCGGCAGGCGAATCCGTAACCGTAGATTTACCGTATTATGCTGCAGGTCTGATCACATTCAAGCTTCAACTCGATGACGGAAAAGCATACACCTATACGGCAAAATTTGACGCGGCATACGCCGAAAAGGTAAGTTCTGCAGGCGCTGAAAATCCGGCAAAGAGTGCTGCAACGCCGGCATTTGTAATGGACACCAAAGATTATGTCACTTCGGGAACGTGGGATGGTCCGCAAGACCTCAGCGTGGGATCGCATTTTGCATGGGACGACAGCAATTTATACGCATACATTGTCGTTACAGACGACGTGCACTTCAATAGCCAAACTGGAGGAAATATATGGAGAGAGGATAATTTGCAGTTAGGCATTGATTTACGCAATCCCGCAACCAACAGTACTACACGGAATGAATTGGGGTTCGCGCTCACCAATGACAACAAAGATGTAATATGGGCATGGACTCGTCCCACAGGCGCCAATGCACCGACTGCTCCGATTACTGATATCGCAGCAAAGATTACGAGAGATGAAGATACGAAAACGACGATTTACGATTTAAAGATTCCGTTTAATACCGTTCATAATAATCCTGCATCGGAGCTCACGAACGGAAGAATCGGAATATCAATCATGCTCAATGAATCTGACAGCTCGCGTGAATCAGACAGCACCAGATCCACCTTTGAAGTTGAAAGTGGACAATTAAAAAATTCAAGTTCATTTACAGACGTATATCTGTTAGGCGCAGGCAAATATAATGAAATGCTTGAAGCATCGGCAAGGGCTGCCGTTTCAAAGGCTCTCGCGTCTGGATTAGCTGCCGATAACGCTATAGCTCGCAACTTTGTTACGATTATGGCAGACGGCGAAGTGAAGACGGATCTTCTTAACAAAATCAAACCTATCGTTCAGGATAGCGAAATCAGCCCAGCTGCAGCTGAATTTGATCTGAACCCTAACAAGCAGCAAGCAGCAACAATAAAGCTGGAGCTTAAAGGAAATACACTGACAGCCATTAAGAACGGCAGTGTCTTGCTGCAGGCTGGAACTGATTATGTTGTGAAAAGCGATCAGATAACGATTACGACGGCTTACTTGGCGAAATTGCAAAAAGGTACTGCGAAGCTAACGTTTGAGTTTAGCGCAGGACAGCCGCAGGTGTTGACGATTACAGTAGTTGATACAACGCCTGACAACAACAACGGCGGAAATAACGGCGGTAACAACAACGGTGGCAACACCGGCGGAAATCAAGAGAACCAGGTTGAATTGAAGGATATTGCCGGACACTGGGCAGAAGCTGCGATTCGTAAGGCAGTGGCAAAAGGTTTTGTGGTTGGCTACAAGGATCAAACCTTCAAGCCAAATGCTGCGGTAACCCGTGCGGAATTTGCAGTGATGTTATCCCGTGCATTGACTGTACAAAGTGATGGAAAGCAGCATGCCTTTAATGATGAAGCTGACATTGCTCCATGGGCAAAAGAAGCGCTGGAGCAGGCTGTATCAGCGGGGATTTTAAGCGGCTATGCGGATGGAACGCTGCGTCCAAATAGCGGTTTGACGCGCGCTGAACTCGCGGTTATGATTGCTCGTTCGTTGAAGCTGGAAGACCAAAAGGACAAAGCAGCAAACTTTACTGACAATGCTAAACTGCCAGAGTGGGCAAAAGGCGCGATTGGCGCAGTAGCTGCAAAAGGGATTATGCAGGGCAAGGAAGGCGGCAAGTTTGACTTCAATGCAGTGGCAACCAGAGCGGAAGTAATTACAATTCTGCTCCGTATTTTGGAGCTGGAGGAGAATTAAAAAGATCAGTCAGCAGAATTATTGCCAGAGGATCGTAGAGTCTTAATCAGTGAGGATGTCAGCGGCGATTAGCCAAGGCTGACATCCTTTTTATTTGCCTTTGTATGGTTAGGCATTGAAGCGCTATTGTAATGGCTGCGCGTACTTGTCCTGAACACTAATCACCAAGTAACACGGCATCAAAATTTACCGCTCAGCACTCCATCATTGAATGGACTTCTAACAATGTTAAATCAAAAAGAGGGTTTGGTCTGCAGTTGCTGAAGTTATAAATCGGAGATTAGGATGAATGAAGAAACAATTTAAAAATTGTTAAATGGAACAAAAGAAATGAAGTTTAAGCGCAGCGACCAAAATATATGAATGGCGCGTAACCTTGGATTTGTTATACGTCTATAAGAAGAGAAAATTCGACTAACTCCGTATATATTTACATTTACATAGCCAAATTCCTCTTATACGATTAAAGGAATTCGTATAAAGTCAATTCCTCTATTTTAAATTCAATCTACAGCTAAGAGAATACTTCATAGACCACATGTCCTGCTTCAACAATTTCGACCCAAGCATTATGATTGCGCTTTCAAATATTCCTGTTAACATCTTAGATCGTTGTTGTAAACATGCAAAGTACCTTAGATAACAAGGCGGGGATCTTATGTACAAGTTGTTAATTGTCGACGATGAGGCGCTGGTTCGAGAAGCGATAGAAGATCAAATGGATTGGGAAAGGCTAGGTTTTGAATGCATAGGCAGCTGCGAGGACGGCAAGGAAGCGCTTGATTTCATTAACCGTCATACGCCGGATGTCGTGTTGACCGATATTGGAATGCCGTTCATGAACGGCATTGAGCTGACGCGCGAGCTTTCGGCCAGTTTTCCGAAAGTGAAGGTCATTATTTTTACAGGCTACGATGATTTCGATTTTGCCCAGCAGGCTTTGAAATTGCAAGCGGTCGACTATATTTTAAAACCGGTTACGGCAGCGGAACTTGAGCAGGTCATTTGTAAGCTTCGTTCTGAGCTTGACAGCGAAAGAAATCAAATGCAAGATTTCGAGCAGCTGAAGCGTCAATTGAGGGAGAGCCAGCCTTTGTTGAAAGAGCGTTTTTTGGAACGATTTGCTACTTCGCCAATGACAGAAAAACAAAAGAATGAGAACTTCAGTTATTTTGATATTGAGTGGGACGGCTCCTCCGTGATCGAGCTGGCCATAGAAGTAGACGAGTTCGTATGGAGCCAGCCTAAGACGTTGTCCGACGAGGAACTTATTCGTTTTGCTGTTTATAACATTGCCCAGGAAATTATAGCTGACCGTTCCGGGACACTTATTTTTAGAGATCGGGAAAACCGTGTGCATGTCATCATTTCTAGTCATCAGAGGGATGAACTGCATGATCTATCGACGCAGGTGGCTGAAGAAATTCACAGTACGATAACCGATTATTTGCCTGTTAAGCTTTCTATAGGCATCGGACATGTATGCAGCTTAACGGACAAAGTGCAGCGTTTAAACCAATCTGCTTTGTCAGCGCTAGATTATCGTTTTGTCATTGGTACCAATCAAATTATATGCATATGGGATATGGAGCAGCGTAAGCGGCCGGAGTTGTTGTCGCTCATTGATTGGGAAAGTGAACTGGTCACGAAACTGAAAACCGGATCACCGGAAGAGATGGAGGAATGGATTGGGCAAATCTTCATCATGTTCCGCGAACATGCATTTCCATTCGATATTTGCCACATGTATCTGCAACGGATTGTATTGACGATTATGCACACGCTCTATGCCATGGGCATTGACAGTGCACAAGTGTTCGGAGCAAACCAAGCTCCAATGAATGAAATGACGAAGTTTGCGTCGATGGGTGAAGTTGAAGTGTGGCTGAAGGAGCAATGCGCGAAAGTTGTCGGATCAATCAAAAGCATGCGGGAGCATCAATGTGTGTTCCAAGTCGCGAAGGCGATAGAGTACATCAAGCTGCATTATATGGACCCGAAGCTATCATTAAAGTCGGTGTGTTATCACGTATCGATGAGCTCAAGTTACTTCAGCACCATATTCAAGCAAACCAACGGTAAAACGTTCGTGGAATTTGTAACCTATCTGCGTATTGAGAAAGCGAAGGAATTATTAATTGTGTCAGCTTTAAAGAGCTACGAGATCGCATATGCCGTTGGATACAGCGATCCTCATTATTTTAGCGGCGCATTTAAGAAGCATACGGGAGAAACCCCAACAGATTATCGCCATAAAAAAATAAAAGGGTTAGTGTGATACGAGTGAGAATGTTTTCGCGATTGCCTAGTATTCAGACGAATATGGTGCTTGCCTCGGTCGCGCTCATCATTATGACAAGCATTATGATGAGCGTTACTTCCTTTTACTTAACTAAGGATTCCGTCAATTCCACAGCGCAGACGTACACTACGGAGCTGGTGAAACAGGTAAACAACAATATTAAATCCTACATTAACGGCATGAAGTATATGTCTGATCTTGTGGCTGGCAATTATGCGGTTCAAGCTTATTTATCCTCAGCTTCTTTTAATAGCTTAAAGGAAGAGAAGGATTATAAGGAAGCGATCTCCGAAATGCTAGGTGCGATGCTGGTATCCCGAACGGATATTAGCTCAGCGAATATTTTCGGTTATGGCGGACAGTTCGTGTCCGGCCGCAAAGAGCTCGAGTTAAATCCAAACGTCGATATTACAAGTATGAATTGGTATAGGAACGCTAAAAGCATGGGCGGGCAAAGCGTTATTTCCTCTTCTCACGTGCAGCCTATTTTTAAAGACATGTATCCTTGGGTCGTATCATTGAGCCGGGAACTGGTCAGCAAGGACGGCAACAAGAAGCTGGGCGTTTTTTTGGTCGATTTGAATTTCAGCGTTATGAATGACATGTTCAAGGATATTCGACTAGGCCAAAGAGGATATTTATTCATCATCGATTCGGATGGGAAAATCGTCTATCATCCCCAGCAGCAATTGATTTATAGTAATTTGAAAACAGAGATGATCGATAAAGTGCTGGAAGTCAGAAACGGAACGTTCATAAGCAACCAAGGCAGCGAAAGCCGAATGTACACGGTTCAGGATTCTGAGTTTGGCTGGAAAATTGTCGGTGTCTCCTATGTAAGCGAATTAGCTGAAAATCAAAATAATGTGCTGCTGTCTATTATTGTTTTGGGAATCATCTGTATTATTATCGGAATTATTATTTCATTATTCTTGTCTCAAAGAGTCAGCCAACCAATCAAACGATTGCAGGGCTATATGAAGGAAGTAGAAAAGGGGAATTTCGATATCCATGTCCCGGGTCACAAAACGGTAGAAATCCAGAGGCTTGCAAGAGCTTTTAATATGATGGTCGGGAAAATTAAAGAGCTGATGCAGCAAACGGTACTTGATCAGGAACTAAAACGCAAGAGTGAGATTAGCGCCCTTCAAGCCCAAATCAATCCTCATTTTCTTTATAACACCCTTGATTCCATTGTGTGGATGGCCGAGAGCAATAAGTCTAGGGAAGTTGTGTTGATGACTTCGGCGCTTGCCAAGCTTTTCCGCTCATCGATCAGCAAGGGCGAGGAGCTGGTTTCGATTAAAACTGAAATTGAGCATATTACGAATTATCTAATGATCCAAAAAATGCGGTATAAAAATAAGCTGGATTATCATATTGAAATATCCGAATCGATTCAGGAATATCGGGTCATCAAAATCATTATGCAGCCGCTTATTGAAAATGCGATCTATCATGGCATTAAGATGAAGCAGGGACCTGGTTTCATCCGGGTTGCTTGCGAAGAAACGGACTCGGACATTATTCTGATTGTTGAAGATAACGGGAATGGGATGGATGAAGAGAAATTGAAGTCGCTTCATCTTCCAGCTTCCGTTACGGAAGGCGGAAGAGGAGTCGGCGTACAAAATGTTCAGGAACGGCTTAAGCTTTATTACGGGGCGCAATACGGATTAACCTACCAGAGCGTGCTAGGAGAGGGAACAACCGTATATATTCGTATTCCTAAATTACGCCAAGTTTTGGAGGACGAGAGACATGGCAGGAAGTCATAAGTGGGTAACAACCGCCGTTGCACTCCTTCTCATCGCAGTGGCCGTTTTTGTATATGGGCATAATGGATCATCTGCGAAAAAGAAGATAGAGGTTACGGTCATCTTGAAAACAATCGATACATCGGTAGAATTCTGGCAGGTATTAATCGACGGAGTGCATGAAGCTGCCCAAGAGTTCAATGTAAACGTTCAGGTATGGGGGACAAAGTCGGAAACGGACGTTGATGAACAAATTGCTCTTGTGGAGAAGGCAATATTAAATAAGCCAGATGCAATCGTATTGGCCGCGACCGACTACGAGAGACTCGTACCCGTCGCAGAGAAAATAAAAAAGAGCGGAATTAAGCTTATTATCGTCGATTCGGGAATCAAGTCCGATGCTGCCGACAGCATCGTAACGACGGACAACGTCAGCGCTGGCAGAGAAGCGGGCGAAGCGATGAAAAGCTTGATCAAAGATAAGGCTAAAATAGCGATTATCAGCTATGTCAAAAGCGCTGCTTCTCATATCGACAGGGAAAAGGGCGTTCATGAAGTATTAGAGAATTATCCCGGAATCGAAATGCTAGGTACGTACAATGGCGAGGGTTCCGAGCAAAATTCCTATTTGCTGGCTATGGAAATGCTGCAGCAGCATAACGATGTGTTCGGAATTATCGGTCTCAACGAGCCGACTACGGTTGGAGCGGGAAGAGCCATTCAGGAGCTGGGATTAAAGGGGAAAGTGCAGCTGATTGGATTCGATAGTTCTTTCAACGAGATTAAGCTTTTGGATGAAGGCGTCATGAATGCTACGGTGCTTCAAAGGCCTTTTCAAATGGGCTATCTCAGCATCAAAACAGCCATGGAGGTTGTTAAGGGCAAGAAGGCTGCGAAGCTTATCGATACGGGCTCACTGCTTATAACGAAACAAAATATGTATGAAGAGGAGAATCAGAAGCTGTTGTTTCCGTTTTTTGGAAATGAATAGATGAACGAGATTGAGAATAATGGCAGAGTGGCAGAGTAGGCGAAAGCCTGCTCTGTCTTTTTGTTGTTAACGACTAAATAGGTTGAACTAGTAGTTTAAGCGAAGCGAGAAGATCGTTCTGGAGAAACGAAGTGTTCGCCTTTGCGGCCGGATTCTAACCTTTAAATGTCTAATCAAATCCAAGAATCTGGCTGCAACCGCGATCGTAAGAATGATCTGCTCGCGTAGCGACCAAAACAAATTGTTTAGTTTCCTCTAATGAATTGAATCCCCAAAATTATTCGACTCTTACAAGAAGAAATCACATGTAAGTGACGGAATGAACCGTGTAAAGTTATCGGTAACAACATGAATATGGAGAGGGGAGATGAAGCGATGAGTGAAAGCCTTGTACAGATGGAAGGAATCGTGAAAAGCTTTGCCGGGGTTCATGCCTTAAAGGATTGTAAGTTTGACCTGCGGCCTGGCGAGGTACACGCACTTGTTGGAGAGAACGGCGCCGGGAAATCGACCATGATGAAGGTGTTGACAGGCGTGTATCAGTTGGACGAGGGACGCATTCTCTATCAGGGCGAAGAAGTACGTATTCCGGATACAAGAGCCGCTCAAAAAAAGGGAATCAGCATGATTCATCAGGAGATGAATCTCGCAGCCGATCTAACCGTCGCGCAAAACATTTTTATCGGCAAAGAGCCGCGGAAAGCGATCAAACTGTTTCTGGACGAGAAAGAGATGAATCGACAAACCTCCATTTTACTCAGACAAATGAATCTGGATATCGATCCTACCACGCTTGTATCGAAGCTGACGGTCGCCAAGCAGCAAATGGTTGAAATCATTAAAGCCATTTCCTACGACTCTCAAGTGCTAATCATGGACGAACCGACAGCGGCGCTTAGTGATGCGGAAATTGAGGAATTGTTTAAGATTATCGTCCAGCTGCGAGCTAAAGGGGTAGGCATTGTGTACATCTCTCACCGTATGGCGGAGCTGAAACGAATTACTGATCGCATCACGGTTATGCGAGACGGAAGCTACATTGATACGGTTGCGACCGCTGATACCAGCATCGATAAAATTATTTCGATGATGGTGGGCCGAGAGCTCTATCAATCGGATAAGACGAACCGGTTAAAGGACGAAACGAGCGAAAGCATGCTTGAGGTACGTAATCTAAACCGTAGAAATGTTCTTCACAACGTGAGCTTCACGCTGCGGAAGGGCGAAATACTTGGCGTAGCCGGATTAGTCGGCGCAGGAAGAACGGAGGTTGCCCGGGCAATCTTCGGTGCTGATCCCCTCGATTCCGGTGAGATCCACGTGCATGGCCGCAAGGTACGGATTAACGGACCCCATCAGGCCGTGAAGCATGGCATTGGGTATTTGAGCGAGGATAGAAAGCACTTTGGTTGCCTGCTGGAAATGGATGTTTCAACGAATGCCACATTGGCAACGACTGGCCGTTTCACAAGCGCGGGTTTTTGGATGAACGAAAAACGCATGAACGAGGTTTCGACTCAAATTGTTGAGGAGCTTAAGGTAAAAACGCCAAGCATAAAGCAAAATCTGAAATTTCTATCCGGCGGAAACCAGCAGAAGGTCATTATTGGGAAGTGGTTAACGAGGGACTGCGACATCCTGATCTTCGATGAGCCGACTCGGGGGATCRATATCGGAGCCAAAAGCGAGATTTATAAGCTTCTTGAGAACTTGGCGGCTGCAGGCAAATCGATCATTATGATCAGCTCGGAACTGCCGGAAATTTTAAGGCTTAGTCATCGTATCATCGTGATGTGCGAAGGAAGAATTACCGGGGAGCTTATGAATGACCATCTTGCGACCCAAGAGCAGATCATGACTTATGCAACAGATCGAATCGGATAAGGTCGGGAGGGAAAGGAAGAGAAGCATGAATAAAACAACAGTGGTTGAGCAGAAATCGCATTTTGCGATTAAGTCAGGCCTACAGCAGCTCTTAGTATTTGGAAGTTTGATTTTGCTCGTCATCTTTTTTTCTATCGCATCGGATAATTTCTTTCATTTCTCCAATATCATTGGCATTTTGCTCTCCACCGCGGTTATCGGCGTACTGGCGTTAGGCTCGACGTTCGTCATTATTACGGGCGGCATTGATCTTTCGGTTGGCACAGTCATGACGCTGTCCGCAGTCATGACTGGCGTCTTCATTACGATCTGGGGGCTGCCCATTCCGATCGGTATTATCGGCGGTTTGCTGACTGGGGCATTATGCGGATTTTTATCGGGCTTTACGATTGCTAGACTGGGAATTCCGCCATTTATAGCCACGCTCGCGATGATGATGATTGCCAAAGGGTTAGCTTTGGTTATCTCTGGAGCCAAGCCGATCTATTTTACCGACAATGAAGTTTTTATGGAAATATCATTAGGGTCGGTATTAGGTGACCTTATTCCAGGCTTTGATATTCCGAACGCTGTCCTTATTTTTTTCATCGTAGCCATCCTCGGGAGCATCTTATTGTCCCGAACGATTGTTGGCCGTTACAACTTCGCAATCGGCAGCAATGAAGAGGCGACGCGTCTATCCGGCATTAATGTGCGAAATTGGAAAATCGTGATTTACACGATAACAGGCGTGTTTACAGGAATTGCCGGCATTCTGATGGCATCAAGGTTGAACACAGCGCATCCTTCTCTCGGYGCGGGTTACGAGCTGGAAGCGATAGCAGCGGTAATCATCGGCGGCACCTCACTAAGCGGCGGCAAGGGAACGATCTTGGGAACCGTAATCGGCGCACTCATTATGAGCGTTTTGACGAACGGTTTACGCATCATGTCGGTTCCTCAGGAGTGGCAGACGGTCGTGGTTGGTTTTGTTATATTACTCGCGGTATATGCGGATATTTTGCGTCGTCGCAAGGCTTAACAGCGATATAGTCTCCTTGGGAGATTATATATAAATGCAAATATAATTCATGATGAAGGGGATATGAACATGAGAAAAGTATGGATGATGGCGGCTTTGGTACTCGTAGTATTCATTAGCGCTTGCAGCTCGAACGGAGGCAGCAATTCACCTTCGAATGCACCAGAGTCAACTAAAAAACCGAGCTCTGAAGCGCCTGCTAACACGGAAAAAATGTATGTACCGGTTATTTCCAAGGGATTCCAGCATCAATTCTGGCAAGCGGTTAAGATCGGCGCAGAGAAGGCTGCAGCCGAGCTGAATGTGGATATTACTTTCGAAGGCCCAGAATCTGAATCTCAAGTAGACAAACAGCTTGAAATGCTGCAAGTCGCATTGGATAAAAAACCTAGCGCAATCGGTTTCGCAGCGCTGGACAGCCAAGCTTCAATCCCGCTGCTCAAGAAAGCTAAAGACGCCGGCATTCCTGTTATCGCATTCGACTCCGGCGTGGACAGTGACATTCCGCTTAGTACAGTAGCAACGGATAATGCGGTTGCCGCTGGTGTTGCAGCAGATAAAATGGCGGAATTAATCGGTGGCGAGGGCGAGATTGCGATTATTGCCCATGACCAAACGAGCCGTACGGGCATCGATCGTCGTGATGGCTTCAAGAAACGTATCGAGGAAAAATACCCGAATATTAAAATCGTAGATATTCAGTATGGCGGGGGAGATCATCTCAAATCGACCGATGCGGCAAAAGCGATTATGCAAGCGTACCCAAAACTCAAGGGCTTCTTCGGTACCAATGAAGGCTCCGCTATTGGTGTTATTAATGCAGTAATGGAAGCCAAAGCGGTCGGTAAAGTAACGGTTATCGGTTATGATTCCGGTAAAGCACAAATTGATGCGATCAAGAATGGCACGATGGCTGGCGCTATCTCCCAAAATCCGGTTGGTATCGGCTATGAAACGGTTAAAGCCGCAGTTGCGGCTGCCAAAGGCGAAACGGTTGAACCCGCTATCGACAGCGGTTTCGTATGGTACGATAAATCCAACATCGATAACGAAGAAGTTAAAGCCGTTCTTTACGAATAAATAGACAAGAGAATCGTACTAAGGCCATATTGGGGCTGTACATAAAGGAACTTCTCCTTTAGCTACAGTCCCGATCGACTTGTCCCATTAATTATATGGAAATTAAGGAKGAAGCTCTATGAGAAAAAGGCTTGTTAGCTCTACTCCCTTTTTATTCTTTCTAAGTTACCGTAGCCGCTCCTGATTTATGTAAAATGTAGCACTTCCTCTATCGTCATAGAAAATATGCGGCGAGAGAGTAGAAGAATTAAAATGAAGTCTATAAGAGATTGTATAAACGTTTGTTAAATCAGTAAATACGGAAGACTCCTGCTTAAAAAGCAAGAGTCTTCTTAACGTTGAGTCCATTATAAATTTTTTATATACTCTACTAATTCTGCCACAACCAAAACCTTTCTCCCTGACAGAGTATAATCCTTTCAAACCACGTTCTAAAATTGATTTTAAAAGAAAAGGTTTGTTGATCAATAAGCTCTCCGAAATCTCGCCAAAATAAATAATTATCACCATCAGTTCGTGAAGAATCGATTAATAAAAGATCACCTTGGTGACTTGCTATGGGTATCCAGTTGTCAAGCATGTAATCATAATGGTTCTGTAATATTTCATCAATACTGAATAATTCAAATCCACCATAGGTTCTTACAACATCGAACAATCGCGCACCATTTGAATATAATAAAAAATTTATATAATCTATCGGTAATGACCAATTTTTTAATTCACACATGCTTTCAATTTCATGCAACGAAGCTGGTGGATTAAAAGTACAAATTGTTTGATATGTTTCTCCACCAGTAGTTTGAATTGTTAATACATTATCATTAAATCTAGACATTAAAGCTTTGATTATAGTCTCATATTTACTCACAAATAACTCCTCCTTAATAGGCAGCAAACCACGGATTGACCGTTCCAGTATGAAAAGTTTTTACTAGTGGGATTAAATTCGAATATACATTAGTACCACCTAAATTTCTTGGTCTAATATGATGTATTTGATAATCATCCCAATTCCAATTTAGAACTCCACATTGTGTTTCATACCATTTGACATACGCATCCCTGCCACTCCAGGAAATTGAAGGAACTCTAGCCCAACTCGTTGTAGCTGGCTCTATCATCACTATACCAGAATGTTGATCAGTATATGGTGGATATACTACCCCATTTTTAGTGTAAAGCTGAGCTACATCGGTACCACCATTATGAACACTTACTAAAACCGTTCCGGAATAGATTTGTGCTGTAAAATCGCCTTTCCAATATTTTGTACTAGCTACTGTAGTAGGTTCAGATGCGTCTAGTACTTTTTTCATAGTTTCGCTTGATGTCGCTTCGGTAGAGTATGTGCCATTTCTGGAGGTAGAAGATTTAAGACGATTAGATATTGAAATAGAAGTTGGGGCTTTACCAATATAGCTTGAATATACTACTTTATGTGTGATTGTTTTATTTACCACACTAGAAGTGAGATATACATTAAATATTACTGCATTTGCCGGAGCTGCAGCAGCATTAAATGAATTTATGTTCCTATTTTTGTTTAAACTTTTCTCTTTTTCAATTAAATACTCTTCTAAAGTTAGAGATTTACCAGTCTTGTCATCATAAACAATAATATAAGTTTTATAAGAAGACGGTGATACACCAGCAGTAATTTCTTTTTTAGCTACTTCGTTTCTATATCCCGTCGTTAAATACTTCCTAACCTCTTTCAAAAATACATCATCTGGATTTTGCTCTATAGATTCAATAAGTTTTTTTTCTAGATTAAAATCCTCATATTTTATCTTCTCTGCTGATGATCTTTGATTAAAATCTATATGATGTAGCCACATCCTCGGGTCTGATTGGCATGGAGATGCAAGGAGCTATGACTATATTCGCTGTAACTCTTAAGCGGATATTGAAATTAATTGATTTAAATACAGGATAAGTAACATTATTTAGTACACAAAAAAGACATCCTTCTCCCAAAATATGAGAATGGATGTCTTTTTTTATGTTCTGCTAGGGACTGCCGAAAAAATGTGTGGGTTGTTCAGTGGCCTCAATAGATAGCGTATTTTTTTTCGAAATCACAAGAGAACATATGATGAAAATACCCACAGCAAAGCTGRCTTTTCGTGGGCAGCGCAATGATTGGGCTTATGCTTGCTTGGTCACGAATCCTTCGAGCTCCATCTGCCCGAATCATCTTGGGTGGTTTTAGGGCCTAAGCTTCAGCTTTGTGTCGTGCAGAAAGCCGGGAATCGGAGAAGGCAAGCTGAACGCTCTTCTCGTATTGCTGTAGCGGAACGTCCTCCGGATTCGCTGCATCTAGCGCTTCTTGGCGAATTTGCTGCGGAAGCCTGAGGGAGAGAGACCTTCTTTCTTGGAGAAGCAGGTGGAATAATGCGAGATATGATGGAAGCCAACTTCATCTGCGATCTGGGCAATAGATTTGGAGGTTTGCAGCAGCAGCCGTTTGGATTGTTCAAGCCGGTAATATTGAAGATAGGTTATTGGGGTCATTCCGTACATTTTCAGCATCACTTTAGCCAGATAATTGGGGTGATAGTTCAACTTCTTTTGCAGCACCGAGTTCGTGATATCGCTGGCATAGTTCTGGCGGATGAACAGTTCGATCCGCTCGGCGAGCTGAATCGCGGTGGCGTTCGCGGGGGAAGCGAGATCGCGATCCAAATGTTGCAAAAATAACTGGAAGGAAACTTGTCGCTTCCAGTTCCGAAGCGACTGCGGTTCATTCTCCTGCTGAAAGAAGGTGTCAAGCGCCTCCAACGCTTTCGTCGACAGCTTCATGTGCTTGGGAAGGAAGATGGAACAGACATCGGCGTGGTTGACATACGCTAACTTTTTGTGTTCCTCGATCAATTCCAGCTGGTTGCTCTGGCATTCGTTCATGTCGCGGCACATCTGCCAGCTGCCGAAGGTTTGAAAGTGAATCCAGATGATTTCCGTATCGGCTTTGCAGGGCGCATTGCCGTAATGATGAGCATTCGGGAGAAGGATGAGTCCTTCTCCCTCATTGACTTCCCAGCTATGGTCATTCTCGGCAATGGGGAGAACCCCTTTGCGGACGACAATCAGATCGAATACATTGATACAATTTCGGTCGATATGGGTATCTCCTACCTCGTAATAGGCATAACCGCAATCCACGAAATAGGGAATCGGTGGTGAGATAAAATGAAGAATCGTAGAGTCCACACTGTTTCCTCCTAAGATTGGAATCGTGAATATCAAGGTAGAAAATATTGTTATTTTTATAATACTTCATAGTTGTCTTTTAAATAAAGAGTTTCCTGTTGATCGTCTGGCATAAGCTCGATTTCCCGATATCGGGAAATCGGTGGCGTAAGAACGAAGGTTGAAAATATTAAAAATCAGGTTGGAAAATGTTGTTTTTTTTCAAGGTACTTCATGTCACAATTCTATTAAAGCGCTTTCCTGAATCATGTCATGTTGCAATGGAAAAACACGACGGTTTGGTCAGGCGTAGAAAGGCTAAACGTTTCATTCAAACGATTAGCATTTAACATCATTCAATTGATGAAGGGAGAACGGGGCAATGAAAGTAGGAAAAAGACTTGGGGTAGGTCTAATCTTGGCTGCACTGACATTCAGTGCAATAGGCTGTGGGAACAACGGTAACAAAGAGACAAATACAACACCATCGGCAGGAGAGGCTTCAAGTAAACCGGAGAATTCGCCTTCCAAAACGGAAAAGGTCAAGATTACGTATTCGATGTGGGGTAGCGAAGAAGAAGGGAAAACCGTCCAGGCGGCGGCAGACAAGTTTAATGCTTCCCAAGACAAAATCGAAGTAAAAGTGGAGGCAATTCCTTGGGAAAACTACATGACAAAGTTGAATACACAGGCAACGGCAGGCCAATTGCCGGATACGGGGATATTGAAGGAGGATGGCGTCATCCAGTGGTCCTCCGACGGCATGTTGAATGATGTGAGCTCCATGTACGATGGAAGCGACAGCAAGCCGCTCGATAGCTTGGCCTACAAATATCAAGGCAAAACCGTAGCCTATGCTGCTGCCAATGAAATCCTCCTCCTTTATTACAACAAAGACATGTTTGACAAAGCGAATGTGCCTTATCCACCATCCGCACTGGATCAAGCATGGACATGGGATGAATTCGTAGCTGCGGCCAAGAAGCTGACGGTTGACAAGAATGGCAAACATCCTGACGAGGATGGTTTTAAATCGCAAAGCATCGTTCAGTATGGCGCCTCTATTGAAAATCTACCGTGGCAGTTGGAAACCTGGGCGCTTAGCAATGGCGGCGGTTTCTATTCGAGTGACGGGAACGAAGTGAGAATCGGAGAAGATGCCAGCACGGAAGCGATTCAGAAAGTTGCTGATCTATACTTGAAAGATCATGTTGCCCCGTTGTCGGTTGGTCAGACCGATGATGGCATTCAGCGCACTATCATTGCAGGAACGGTTGCCATGGCCACAAACGGTGCGTGGAATGTAGGAACCAGCTTGAATACAGCCAAGGAGAAAGGTTTGAACTATGGCGTAGCCGTACTGCCTTATATGAAGGAAAAGGTTACTCTAAACACGGGCGGCGCCAATGTCGTATTCTCCCAGACCAAGCATCCGAAAGAAGCGATGGAATGGCTCAAATGGTACAATTCCGAAGAAAACAACTGGGGGCTCATCTCATCAGGCATTTGGATGCCAACGCTGCAAAAGTGGTATACGGATGAAACTCTCACCCATAAATGGGTCGACAATCCGAACTTCCCTCCGTATGACGAATACAAGTCTGCGGTAGTCGATTATGCGCAATCCGCCGCCGCTAGACCCGCATCGTGGTTCTATACAAATCATACGACGGACTTTAACACCTTGCTCGGATCGACTCTAGGGGATGTTTGGACCGGAAAGACGACCGCCAAGGAAGCCATAACCAAAAATCTCGATGCTTTGAATGCGGCTCATACAGGCAATAAATAACGGATAGGAGGAATGACCGCCAATATATTGCAAGTGGCGGTCTTCCTTCAAACATGAGGTGGGGAGCGAGATATGGAACCGATTAACAAACCGCTGAAGCGTCGTTCTCGCTTTTACTCAAGCGAGGCAAGAGTTGCTTATATATGCTTGATTCCGGCTTTCCTCGGACTGATCTTCCTGACCTACCTGCCTCTTCTGGGGGTGCTCGGAATCAGCATGACGAATTGGACAGGGTTAGCCAACCCCGAATTTGTTGGCCTCAATAATTATATCAAGCTGTTTACCACCGATCCGTACATTAAAGATTCGATTATCGCGACGGTCTACTTCGCCGTATTATCCGTAGCCGGAAGCATGATTTATTCGTTTTTCATCGCGATGTTGTTGAACCGTAAAATTCCGGCAAGAGGTTTTTTCAGAGCCGTATTTTATGTGCCGTTCGTTTTGCCGGCTGCTGCTATATACGTAGGTTGGTCCTGGCTTTACGAGGCGAATTTCGGTTTCTTCAACTTTCTCCTCTCCGAAATCGGGTTGAGCAAAATTCTCTTTATTGCGGATTCCAGATGGGTAGTTCCTTCGCTTTCCTTGATTGCGGTCTGGTTATCGGGGAACTTAATCGTTATTTTTTTGGCCGGGCTTCAGAACGTTCCGAGCGTCTATCATGAAGCGGCTGAGATGGATGGCGCAAGCGGATGGAAACGCTTCTGGCATATCACCTTGCCTTGCATGACGCCGATTATCTTTTACAACTTGTTGATGAGCYTGATCGCTAATCTCCAAGTCATTACGCCAGCTCTTTCTCTGACCAATGGCGGCCCGGGCAATTCTTCAAGGTTCATGACTTATCTGATGTACGATCAGGCTTTCGTCAATTACAGGCTGGGTTATGCCTGTGCGACGACCTTTGTAATTTTCGCCATCCTTGCCGCGTTTACCGGTGTTTTGTTCAAGACATCAAATCTGTGGATCTTTTCTGAAGGAGGCGATGGCAATTGAGTGAAGCAGCGTACGTCAGACTAAAGAGCAAGAAACGCAGTGAACGAACGATAAACGTGATTATGTTTGTAGTCGTTGTTTTATTTGCTTTAATCGTGCTCTTCCCGATCTGGTGGATTTTTCGTACGTCTCTGATGACCAATCCCGAGATCTACAAATATCCGCCATCCCTATTACCGGGAAATTGGTTGTTTTCCAATTATGAAGATACGCTGAAGGTATTTAAATTTTGGAAATATCTAGGCAATACGATGATAATCATCGTTCCTTCCTGTTTGGCGGGAACGTTTACGGCCACCTTGTGCGGATATGCCTTTGCGAGGCTGCGGTTTCGGGGGAAACAGTTGATCTGGACCCTATGTGTCGGTTCAATGCTTTTGCCTACCATGGTTACGCTCATTCCGCTGTACATTGGATGGACGCGGGGTTTGGGGGTACATGACAGCTATCTGCCATTGATTTTGCCATATTTTTGCGGAGGCGGCGCGTTTAATATCTTTTTAATTAGACAGTTTATTCTCTCCATACCGAGAGAACTCGACCAAGCGGCAACGATTGACGGAGCCGGATACTTCCGCATCTTGTTCAATATTATTATTCCAGCGATCAAGCCCGCCATGATCGTCGTCGCATTGTTTATTTTCATCGGCTTGTGGAACGATTTGCTCCAACAGATGATTTACATTAATTCGAGCGATAAATTCACGATAGCGTTGGGGCTTACCAATTTCAGAGGTCAATTAAAGCAAGATTGGTCGATGACGATGGCCGCCACGTGCTTATCCTTTGCTCCAGGAGTCATTTTCTACCTGATTGGTCAAAAGTATTTTGTAGAGGGAATCACGATGACCGGATTGAAAAATTAGTTCGGATCATTGTCGCTTTGTCCCATTGAAAGGAGAATTATCGATATGAATGTTAGGCTTAATGACCAATTTTGGCAGCCCAGGGTTCGGCAAACTATCCAGGAAACGATTCCCTATCAATGGAAGGCGCTGAACGATGAAATCGAAGGCGCGGAACCGAGTCACGCCGTAGAAAACTTCCGCATCTCGGCAGGAGAACAGACAGGAACTTTCTACGGAATGGTTTTTCAGGACAGTGATGTAGCCAAATGGATCGAAGCTGCCGCGTACAGCCTGCGGCACTTTCCGAATCCGCAGCTCGAAGCCGTCATCGATGCGGTTGTTGATCTGATGGGACGTGCCCAGCAGTCAGACGGCTATTTGAACACTTATTTTTCAGTCGCTGCACCGGAACAGCGCTGGAAGGATTTTTCATTCGGGCATGAGCTTTATTGCGCGGGCCATCTGATCGAGGCCGCGGTGGCTTATTACGAGTCCACGGGCAAGCGGGCTTTTGTGGATATGATGTGCCGTTACGCCGATTATATAGACCGGATTATGGGTCCGGATTCGGATAAAATGCAGGTGTACTGCGGTCATGAGGAGATTGAGCTCGCGCTCGTAAAGCTGTTCAAGGCAACGAAAGAACAAAGGTATTTACATTTGAGCCGATACTTCGTTGAGGAGCGTGGAAAGCAGCCGAGTTTCCTGAAGGAGGAGCCCGAGTTCGGCGGACCTTCCAAGGATCGCTGGTTCGATCTGGATTACCATCAGGCTCACGCCCCCATAAGAGAGCAGGAAACGGCAGAAGGACATTCTGTGCGTGCCATGTATTTGTATTCGGCTATGGCGGATCTCGCGATTGCATACGGAGACGCAACGCTGACCGAAGCGCTTCGCAAACTATGGGTTCATATGACTTCCAAGCGGATGTATATAACGGGAGGGCTCGGCTCGCAAGGTCATGCCGAACGCTTTACGATTGATTACGATCTGCCTAACGACACGGCATACACCGAAACATGCGCATCCATCGGACTTGCCATGTGGGCATTTAGAATGCTCCAGATTGAAACGGACAGCCGATACGGGGATGTGATGGAACGGGTTCTATTCAACGGGGTGCTGAGCGGGATGTCGCTAGATGGCAAACGTTATTTTTACGTCAACCCATTGGAGGTTCATCCTGCTGTAACTCAATACCGTTACGATATGCAGCACGTCAAAACCGAGCGCGTACCATGGTTCGGCTGCGCTTGTTGTCCACCTAATATTGCGCGGCTGCTAACGTCTTTGGATACTTATTTCTTTACGCAAAAAGGCAAAGACATCGCTATGCATCTTTATGCTTCCAATGAGAGTACATTCGATGTTCAAGGAAGAAAGATGATATTGCATACGGAAACACATTATCCATGGGACGGAAATATCCAGATCCGACTGCAAACGGATGAGCCGATCGATTGCACGCTATCTTTCCGGATCCCTTCATGGTGTAGGGACCCTTACATCAAGGTAAACGGGAACTTGCAAGCGCTGGATACGATCGTCAAGAGCGGATATGCGCGTATCAGCAGAACATGGATGGAAAACGACGAGATCAAGCTGTATTTCCCGATGATCGTCGAGCGCATTGAGTCGAACCCCAGAGTGCACGAGAATGCTGGCAAAATCGCTTTGCAATTCGGTCCACTCGTTTATTGTATGGAGGAAGTTGACAACGGCCCGGACCTTACGGATATCTGTTTTCCCGAAGAGTCTGAATTAACGGCGGTATATAAGGAAGACGTTCTAGGCGGTATTGTCGTGTTAACCGGAGAGGGGCTGCGTTCAGATTTTTGTTGGGAAGATGACCTGTACAGGCCGGTCATGCGAAAGAAGAAGAGCGTCCCAATCTTGGCTGTGCCATACGCATTTTGGGGTAATCGGAACCCAGGCGAAATGACGGTTTGGATTCGCGAAAAATAAAAAAAGTCGAACGAATGCTTTTTGGATTAAGACACTGCGCTAGAACCGATGACCTCTTACATTCTCATAAATATTGTGAATCCGAAATGAGACTTCTGCTATGCAGAAGTCTTTTTTTGTAGGATAAAAGTGATCTGCTTGAGTTTCGGGGTGTGTAATATCCCTATAATTTCGACAGCTCGGAAGTAGTGGAAGTTGGATGATCGACAGAAGGTTTTCAATATGGTAACCTGCAATCATGACAAACTCGACTGGAAAGCCGGATGATTAGCGTGTCCGATTCTCATATGGATTATTTCTGAACAATATGGTTTCTATGAACTGCTCATTTAAAGAGAAGGGACGGCAATGAATGAAAAGTATTTTTGATCGAAACCATACGAACGAGATTTTAGCACGTATCGATAAGTTAGAGGGTCATTCAGAACCACATTGGGGGCAGATGAATGCTGCTCAAATGCTGGCTCACTGCTCCGCATTCCAGGACATTGCCTCGGGCGTTTCTTTTCCAAAGAGAGGATGGCTTGGGGTCGTGATTGGAGGCTTCGTGAAACCAATAATGTATAATGACAAAACATTGCCCCACAATATGTCAACGATCCCGACCATTAAATTTACAGATGAAAGAGAATTCGAGAAAGAAAGAGAATTATTGAAACAAAAAACCGACTTATTTCAGCGCAATGGACCGGAGAGGTGCACGACTCATCCCCACCCCTTTTTCGGCAAGCTTACCTCCGAGCAGTGGGGCATCGGTATTTATAAGCACTTGGACCATCATTTAAAGCAGTTTGGCGTTTAGTTTTCTCTGTGTGATGTTTGGGCTAGGGCATATTTCAAGAGGTCAACGGCTTGATCCCGCTAGTCTCCATTAAACCATAAATTCAAACCACTTCTGCTGAAGTGGTTTATTTATTTGTGACAATCGTTTTCTATTTATATATTTTTTTCATACAATTTCCCATAATTTTTTGGTAATTTGGCGATAATCATTTGTTAGACTAAGCACAGAAACATGAAGGAGATCACGCTATGTACACGATTTATCTTGTTGAGGATGATATGAACTTGAATCAAATTCTTGCTTATTACTTAAAACAGGAAGGCTGGCAGGTTAGCAGTTTTACGGACGGTGATGAAGCAAGGCGGTCTATTCAGCAAAAACCGGATATGTGATTCTTGACATATGAAGGTGTTATCCGAAAATACAGAATCAATGACCAACTTTCTAGATAGGTGCAGCCCATTCGGATTTTCAACGACCTTAATTGTTCTCTCGACGGCTTTCGAAGATAAAAGTTTGGTAGGAAACAATATGTGATAAGGCATGAAACGGAATACCTAGATAGTTTCACTACAGAAACGGCAGCGATGCCGTTTTTTATTTTGATCTTTGTGTGTATGATATTCCATTAGAAAATAATGAATAAAGCCTTTCGGAATAAACTCCAAAAGGCTTCATATCTAAATTCTATAGCTAGATTTTCATCATGTGTTGTCATCGTAGAAACCGAGGCAAGAATTCAACTACCTCCAATTATTTATTGCGAGCAGAAATTTGAATGCAGTATTGTCGTATGGAATCGGTTTGATATC
>NZ_JBFTSN010000040.1:0-32840 GCF_056400045.1 Paenibacillus sp. 01L418 | reverse complement strand
CTCTTAACATGACTAAAAAATCAAAAAACCCGACCTCACGAGGTCGGGTTTCTTCATGGTATTGGTGGAGGCGAGGGGATTTGAACAAGCGTCCGCCATGGTTCAACACATTTTATTTCGTTTTATATTATCCCTAAATATCGCGTAACACAAGGCTTCTGACGATTTGATCTTTTATTTCGTACCATCTCATTTTAGAGCGTTTTATCCTATTAAAGTCGCCTTGTCTACGACATGTCTACACAAATGGACAGGAATCACGACATGGTATATGAATATTTTATTTCGTTTTACTTAGTCCTGTACTTCGGATACCAACTCTTATTGCAGAGCAACTGCCACGGCAAACTGCCCCATAGGTCGATTAACTAATGTTACTGATAGTTTTCACAAGTGATAGAGGGAACTGCAATGAACTGGATACACTGCATCTGGATATTAACTTAGCACTTTTGCTCAAGATCACTGTCGTTTATTTTGCGCTTGGAAAAGTTAAACTTCTCCGAACGCTGTTCAATTAGTTTGTAAACATCATAAGTCCGTATATCAATACTTCCTAAATCAGATAAATTGTTGTTGAGTGCCTCAATGCTCAACATTAAGTTTGCATGGTTTTCATTAAGATTTTTAAGAACTATATTATAAATTAAACGTGTCGATAGATTATCCGTAAGTTTATATCGCTCAATTAGCCTCATTATGTGCTGCATAATTGCGAGTAAATCTACATTTTTTGAGAACTTATAGTATTTCGTTTCTACTAAGGTACGACTATTGGCATCGACAAACGTTAGATCAACAAACTGATTTTCCAACCTAATTAGACTATCATGAAACTCATGAGCACTTAGATAATCCTTTATTAAATTTTCAACAATATATCCATCAATGTGATACTTAAGATTAAATAATTGGCTCCCATTCAAATACGAATCCATATTGGGTAGGTATTCTTTATTTAAGTGCGAGAACTCCACTTCATTAGTTTCAATCACTTTGTTTTGATCTAGGGGGTTTGTTCTAACTTTTTTAATGGTTTCTGATTTAGCAATGAAACTGTAAAGTGATAAACGTGTGTTTTTTAGCATCTCTAATACGATCGAATCAGCTGATATTAGAAGCCAATCCTCGTAAGTATCATCCATTTGATATAATGTGGTTAAGTATTGTTTCCCTTCATCAAGGTATAAAAAGCATATGGGCTTGTCATAATTTGCGTATATTTCGATGATATTTTCTTCTTTTGGGAACATTATATTTTCATTTGAAATCATGGTCCTCTTCCCGCTCCTCTATGAATTCTTTTACACTCATGTAATGATTGAAATCGCTATGAATAACATTCCGGCTGTCCCGAAAAATCCACCAATTTATATGATCTTTTGAGTCCCGTTGTATTAAACCAGTATCTGTTTTTAATTTACCAACAGCTACATATGGATTATGCACTCTCAATCCCTCAAGACTGTCTAATAAAGCTGCCAAATTTTCTTTTCCTAGTTCACCAAGATTCACAGAACAAGCATAATTACCAACATTTTTTTTATTTCCAATCTCGTTTTCTATCTGGCAGTTGAAGTCCTTCATGCATAAATTAACTTCGTTCTTAGTAGCTCTATATACTGGTTCTAGATCAGTCTCTATTTCTGATCCTATCTCAATTACCTCACTAACTATATTGACAGGCATCAAATCAATAAATACATATGTTTTATTCAATTTAGTTTCTCCTTTCTTATATTACCTAATTAATACATTCGTTTCGCTACATTCATCTCCTTCAACATAAAATCGTATTTACTAAAATTATTTACGATTCATCTTAGCCATTGCAAAAAAGCAGTAAACCAATATGGTCAACTGCTCTTTTGCTAAACTACATTAACGCCTTGCTCATGACACTAACCGTGCTTTTGTGTGTTTTATCAAATAAATGCGTATAAATCCTATTTGTTGTTCCAATGTCAGAGTGACCCAATGCTTCCGATATCGCCTTTAGATCAACACCTTCTGAGTAGAGTATACTTGAAAAAGTATGCCGTAGATCGTGTAATCGAATCGAAGGTAAATTGTTTTTTTCTAAAAAGTCTTTAAATTGCTCTGTTACTGTGTTCACTCGTGCAGCATTTCCATTATTTCGAACGACAACATACCCCGATAAATTATAATGGTCTCCCAGCAAATCCTTCCGCTCATTTTGACTATCTCGATGTGCAATTAGAAGATCACGTAATTCATCCACCATATGCAATGTTCTTCTACTTTTTTCTGTTTTTGGAGCCTTAATGACGGTCTCATTACCTGCACTGGTTCTAACCTCCTCAATATGAATAAGCTGATTATCAAAATCAACATAATTCCATCTTAATCCTGTTATTTCCTCCCTTCTTAAACCCAAATAACCAGCGAGGAAGACAGGAATTTCAAGCTTTGTACCCTTAGCTTTACTAAGCAAGTCCCTTAATTGTACTTGTGTGTAGGTTTTTCCTGTGAATTTCTTCTTTTTAGGTGGGGCTACTGCATCTGCCACATTTCTAGATACATATTGCTGCTTTAAAGCATAGTCCAGAACTTTTCGCAATAAGGCATGATGCCTGTGAACTGTATTAGGAGATAACCCTTTTTCATCCATTAATGCTTTGTAATAAGCTTGAATGTTTGGCGGCTGTAGTTGTTGAACCTCAATATTCCCAATTGAAGGTACCAAGTGCTTAGAAATTACATTCCGATATCCATATGCAGTCGTGACTTCACAGTTATACTTCACATGATTATCCATCCAGTGTTCAAGAAGCTCGCAGAGCTTCATTTTAGTAAAGCTGGACAATAAATATCGTTGTTCCTTGTACTCAAATTCCGTCTTCAGCTTATCTGCTTCTTGCTTTGTTGCCACCGTTTCATAAGTACGAATACGTTTACCATTGTGATCCTTCCCATGCTCAAATGTTACCCTAAACTTATCCTTAATCGCTTGTATACTTGCAGGCATATTCTTCTCTCCTCATTAATTGTGTTTTTATAGGGGCACAATTAAATGCATGCCCCCTTTACTTATCCGCTAGTCAATTACAGCGTATAAATGGTCTTGAATATATTTATCCAATTCTGTAGCAGGAATTAGAATTTTGCGACCGATTGTGATCTTTGGAAAATCACTTCTTCCTACTAGCTTGTACAGCGAGTTTCTACCAAGAGGAAGGATCTCAGCAAGTTCAGAAACGGTGTAGCATTTACGATCATTATTCATAGCAAGCAAGCTATTTTGTGTCATGTTATATCCTCACTCTCTTTTTTGGTAATTATATACTTAGATTCCTTTTAATGTTGTATTAACATGGATTCCGAGGGGAGTCAATTTTTTCATCATTTCGTTTATATTCGTCTATATGTTGTGTTTGTTATTAAATAATTAACTATATATAGTCCATCGAACTTGTAATTCTAATACAATCCTTCAAAGACGTTACGCCAGTCGTTCTGTGCATATATCCAGTCATACATTCCAATTAAGTACTCGGCACCTTTAAAAGTGTCGACCAAACCATCCAATGTCACGAGATGAAGGTCGCCCAGCATTAGTTCCAAGCGAAGTTCTTGAGCAAATGCTGTACCCCTAAGCAATTGTTCCAAACTCATCGCCACTACAACAGCAAACTTGCCCATCTTAGCATCTTCAACCAGCACCTCTAGACCCTCCTTGCCACCCAACAAATCATAGTAGACCTCCACTACCTCAGAACCTGTTTCACAAGCATACTCACGCAATCGCAATTTCTGGTGGTCGAGCAACTCTTTCCAATCATCTTGTTTGGGCGAAACACAAACGTACAAAGCAGCCTTCATACAAATAACCTCATCTCAATTAGTATTTAGCGGAACCGCTAACGAAGAACCGATATAGCTATAAACCAGCTGCATAGCCGACTGCCAAATGTTTATTGCTTCACCGACCCCAGCCAGATATGCATACCTATGGAGTCGATACCATAATAAAAAGGACAGATAAGAGCTATAACGCTACGAATGAGCGTCTTCTCCATATCTGTCCTCACAAAAAATCTATACCACCTGTTAAACAAACCTTTGCACACGCAACAAGGCATAGACCATTTTACAAAGCTTCCAAAATTGCTTATAAGGTCATCGACGCAGGATTAATGATAGTGACGTGAAAGTTAACTCTCATTTTTGGGAGCATCTTCACCCTTAACCAGTGACCGTTCACGCCGTAGCTTCAATTCCCTGTATAAAACTGACTTTGAAACGGAAGCGATTTCGCAAATTTCCTTGATTGAGTGCGTACCCGAATCGTATAACTTAATCGCTTTCGCAACAGTCTTGCTATCCGTGCGGGGCTTTCCTCCGATCTTGCCTCTAGCTCTGGCTGAAGCAATCCCTTCACGTACACGATCACGCAGAGTGTCCCTTTCGAATTGTGAGAGAGCTGCCATGACCGCCAGTATCAATTTTCCTGTCGTTGATGAAAAATCTAAATTCTCCTTAATGGAGATGAAGGTTATATTCGATTTGTCCCATTCAGCGAGGATAGTCAGTAAATCCTGCGATGATCTGGAGACTCTACTCAGCGACTCCACCACGACAGTATCACCTTCACGCAATACTTTTTGAAGTTCATCCAACGCAGGACGCTCGAATTTTGTGCCACTGATTGTATCTACAAAAATGTCCTCCTTCGGAATACGATACTCATTTATTAAAAGATCAATCTGGCGGTCTACCTTCTGGTCTACCTTACTTATTCGAACATATCCCCATACTCTCGAACTCATCCCAACCACACTCCATCCCCATTTTATAGACCCGATTAAGAAGTCTATAAATATAAAAATAGATGCTTCCCCAATACCCCGATATAGAGAAATGTGCAGGTTATATGGAATTCCCAACGACAGGGAATTGGGACTCAGCAATTGGGCATATTATCGGGAAGGAAAATACCGCCGAAAAGTCCAAGTTTGAAAGGCTTTGGAGTCTTCCCTGTAACAATAGTTTTGCGGAATCCCCTATACGTCCCCATTGCAGCAAAACACCCTTATCGGGAGTCCCAGACTCCCAACAAGGGCATGTGATAGATAAGYCCCATAAACCAATGTTTACAAAACACTAGCAACGCTCAATCTTCTCAATGTGAAGGATCGGCACAGATACAAACTGACCACGTTGTGAAAGGTCAGGAAGCGACATATACCCCATAGAAGCACTGCTGCTCCAATCCGCCCATTTTGCTAACTCAGCTTCCGAGGGTGACGTACCTAACCAAGCAGCTACAACCGTAGTGTTGAGAGTCGTTACTAATGGAGGACATAAACCCTCTGCATCACGATAGGTTAAGCGCACTTTTTGACGGCTTAGAATGTCTTTGAATCGTAAAGCAAAGCGGTTCACCGCATAATAGGGAAACAAGTGCCTCGAACTGCTTGTCCCTAAAGTCCTCTTGCTAAGAACGATACCATCCACATCCGCAAACATTCGAACTGTGGCATAAGAACCGCTACTCAACTCCTTGTAAGAAGTCGAAAGCTGTTGGGTAAATCGATCAAACCCCTTACTCCGAGTCGCAGGAGTCAACCTAGACTCATGTGCCATTAGAATCTCAGGACTCTTGGTAACTAGAAGATACTCCCACTGCCCACCCGACTTCACCTCTGCAACACAAAGAATGGATGATAACAAATAAGAGCTAACAAGAGATTCACGAAGATCATTTACAAAACCAGCAGGCAAATGGATACCCTCCTTCGCTAAGAAAACTGCTTGCCATTTAGCGATCCAGCTATCAATAGGATACCCATTCAACCCCAAACTACTGACAGCCTCAGAAGCAATCAGCGGATACAGATGTGGGCAGTTAAACTTGAAAATACGATCAAGTTCAACCCCCTTACCCATTAAATAACCATGGAGTTGATTACCAACGCATACCCCAGGCATGAACACTTCTGCGCCTTTATAAGCGAAGCTAGATGGATGTGAATTTAATTTGACGACCATACGATCACTCCTCAACATTGGTATATTTACAACTGCTGCTAATCAACAGACAGTTTCGGTGCGGCATAAACGTAATTATCATGCAAATGAACTAAAGCCTCAGCAGGCTCTAACTCACCTTCTAGACAACGGAAGAAATAACCACGTTCCGTCATATAGCAACGGTCATTTTCTAGAAGGATGTACAGCAAATGCTCTAGCTTCTGCCTATCCAACGAGTCCATTACCATTGTGAAGTGTCTTCGTGTAAAGCGAGACAGGAATCGCAGTTCCTTCTCGCAATTGCTCAAGTCTACCCCAGCATTAAAGACTGGTTTAAACCGATCCTCTACTTCACGAACGAAGATTGCCGATGGGCAGCTACCAGTACCGATAGCGAATTCACGTTCTGCACCAGAGATGTCACCCGACTGCAACAGTACAAAGGCATTACCGATTCGTTTTTTTAGTAGTTTATCAGCGTACCCGATAGAATCATACAGCGATTTGATGGTAACTCCATGTATTTCAGCAGTATTGCGGTAGGAATAACCGCTTGAAAGAAAGTCTACCCACTTCTTTCTCGAGCTGCTTCTCGACAACCAGACTAGGCTCTTCATGTAGTCGACCATTCTGATTAGCAAATCGATCCTTTCCTTATCAAGATCTTCCGAATTCAATCCTAATGCTGCTAACCGTTCCGAGGTCTCCTTGACCTCCTCAACCAATTCCTTACTAAGCAACATCGCCAAAACCCCCTTCAAGAAAGCAAACCCTTTTGTTACCCCAAGAACATCAAAGACCCGAAGAAACAACACTACGATCTAACTCACTCCATGATGCGACCTAACCCTGAAAACCCTGAAAAACCCAAACCCAAAAACCGAGAAAACCCTGAATAAATCACCCTCTTTTATCTTCATATTTTTTTATTTTGCGGAGAAGCCAGTGTCCACCAGCCATTCCACCCTGCAGGAAACTCGTGAAATTAAAACCCTGAAAGAATTTCCGCAGTTATACTCAGAGTAAAATCGTCTGTAGTAAAAACTCATGCCGATAAAAAGTTTCCATGTAATGCAATACCCCTCATAACAAAAAGAAAGTCTGGGTGCAGAACTGCCTCAACTGCAATCATACTGTCTCGTTCAAATTATTTAGAATCGATATCAACGGCGGCGAAGACGGTGCTTTTTCCGAGCGAGATACTCTAAACGAAGAGCGAGGGCTTCCGGTTTAGTTCTATACCATTGCACCTCGAAATTATCATAAGCGAAATTTCCTCGATTCTCGTCTAAACAACGGAGCATGGCTGTGCGATCTCTACCCAGCGTATGCAGAACATCTAAACCATCTTCATTGAAGCAAACAAACGTGATCACATGCCTACCCAATGACAGCGAACGATCAAATGGAGGATACTCTCCTTTGAAACGAATGTTCTTGCCCTTCTCCTTGCTCAAGCCGTTGTGTGGATAGAACCAAAAGCCATCATAAACCAACTCCCAATCCTCAGAAGCATGATAACGTAAATAGAAGTTACCAGCCGCATCCCACTTGCCCTCGTAGAACTCTAAGAAATACGAAAATACTAAACCACAACAAGAGATTAAAAGCCCCTTGTCCCGAACCTTCGCATGGAAAACACACAATTGAAACTCTACCCCTGTGGCTACTAATTGCCGAACTAACACCTTGCGGTCGAAATCCCTTCTAATCTTACGCACTGAAAAACCCTCCTCTATATCGAATAAACGTGCTTAGACACACACTTATACAGGAGGTCTGTAATCAAATCCAAAATTATAAAAATCTCAAACAGAAGAAATGAAGTCCTACTCTATGCGATACCCCTCAAGGCATACAAGCAGAAAACGATGTGCAGACTGCCCCATTGACCGACTGTTTTTTGCATTTCTATCTCAGGCAGACCATTAAACAATCAGAATACGCTTCTTAACTCTGGGATTTACCAATGCCTTGCCATAGCGAGTGCATGAGAAGTAACTGTGTCTTTAATTATTCCCTGCAATGAAGCTAGGCGAGCGAAATCTAGAATTTGATAGCAGGCGCTACGGTAGGACTGTACTTATGGGAGCTTAAAGAGAGCGGATTGAAAGTGGAATAAGTGTGGGGGGAAAAGCAAGTTGCTCGAGTTTAGGTGACCTAACCGATCTTACAAGATTATGTTGTCGTAATTTAATACTTCCGAATCGAGTAATCCTTGCCTTGAGACTATATTATGTATCATCCGTAATATGCGTAAGTTCAACCTAACTGCAGAAGAAAATGAAAAATGTGCCCCCCGCATATGACATCGCAAAAAGCACAACTTAGTGGTTCTGGTGGTATTGAAGGTTTTAGGTGGCACTGGAGCCACCTATACTGGCTCTAGAGCCAGCAACTCCAGTCTATGTAACTATTCTCAGCAGTTCTAAAACCAGTTCAAGGACTAAGAAATACTATAATCAATTTCACAAACCTGACTTAGTAGAGATTCGGAGACTTCAAAATTTACCCATAGATACTCATTATTATAGCGCCCAATCTTGGCGCTCGAGGAAACGAATACCGTCTTTAAAAACAGTTTCCGCCAGCCAGCTTCAACAAGCCGAGCGTAGTACTCATTGTCATATCCTGAGAGAGCCACTTTCGCATTCGATGCTAATAACTTATTAACTAGGAGGTCATGATCGATACTAGACCAAGAACGATCCCCATAATGATCAGTCAACTTCATAGATTCGGGTGCATATGGCGGATCGAGGTATATAAATACATCATCTCGCCCCCTGAGTACATCCAGCCATTCAAGACAGCTACCATGAGTCACCTCTACATCACATAAAGTGGAATAGAACTGATGGAGTTGACGAACTCGTTTAAAGTAAGCACTGAGCCTACTTCGAATTGATACCCTGCTGGAATCAAATGTCGAGCAATCAGCTGCCCTTGACTGCATTGCAACGATGAACATGTATGCCGCTGAGGTCACCATGTCTAACTCGCATTCAGTGCGTCCCTGCGCCAACATACGAGACTCAAACTCTCTAGCAGATTTGGCACGAAGAAAAACATCCTCGCCAACCCCCAAGTCCTCTAGCAATGCCATAAGATCATATAAATATTGTCTATCACCAAGACAAGCAAACAAGTTACATAAGCCCCTGTCCATATCATTGTATACTCGATGTGGAAATAGATTAGGCGGGAGATTTAAGAGCATCCTCGCACCCCCACCGCATAGTTCGTAGAAACTCTGTAGGCCATACGCAACTTGGCAGAATTGGATGATAGGAATTATGTTTGGAATTAGGGCAGATTTACCGCCTATATAACTAATTAATGAAGTTGGATGTTCGATGCCGTACCTTAAACTCCACGATTTATTAGATACTGCCATTGTACCCCTCCACGAGACTACACAAGACCAAGACCATCAATCTTGAAGATATAGAAGCGCTTGACCTCTTTCGAGCTAAGATTAGGCTTTATAGGCTCCTGCAAGCGTGCCTGCTTATTTTTTACCAACAACTGACCCTCAGACTTCCAACCCCTAACGATCTCTTGAAGGCGAACATTCTTGGTGCTACCATCCAACGATAAAGCTTMATACAAAAATTCAGCTGTTACACCAACCACATTCATACCGTATTTTTCGATGTACTGTTCGGTGTCCAGGACTACCCCAGCGCTAACGCCATGCTGATAGGCATCGCTGCTGATTGATGGGAATGCATCCAGATCGGACAAGATACCATCCTCGAGCGCCTCGAATAACTCTAGACTCTCTTCTTTACCAGACGAACCCTCCAGCTCGCTGAGCAGATTTGGCACACGCTTAAAGATACCGTTAACCTTCAAATACTTTATGTAATCGATGACCGCATGGAACTCAGATCTTTCAAGCGCACCGAAGACATTAAGATCTCTCAGATACTCCTCGAACTTTTCCAGTAGGTCTATTACTAAAAAGCATTTCGATGCACCACCTTCGAGCTTGGTGGTGAAATTAACCGCATATGTAAGTTCGGTATAGGCATGGTGCTTGCCATACAACAACTCGACCGACCATAGATTCTCAACTGGATTTATCATTTCCTTGGGCTGAACGTTAGCGCTACGGCGCTCCTTAACTACTGTTAACATATATAAACCCCTCTCAAGATGACTTATTATCCCCTGATTGGACAGGAAGCTACATAATATACATGTTCTGATACCATTCTATCAAAGTACAATACATCTGGGAATCCATATTTTTCTGCAGATACAACATGGTTTAATAAACAAAAAACACGCCCCTACCTTCGAGTCGCCTTCACGCCAAGTGCGTCTAGCCTTATACAGTCAAGAATAAGCCGATTAGTTTGCACTAAAATCTACCCCTTATAGGAAGCAGAACTCGGGGGATAGTGAAAACGGTGCACCGAGCCAACACCATGAAAATCAGCTGAATTGCTATAATAACGACTATTTCCGCTCTCGTAGTGAACCAAGCCAATTAAATATACATACCAGAAAAATTAACTCACCTTTTTATTGGGAGAAGCATACCGACATACTTTAGATCATATAGAAACTGATCACTTTCAGCTAGGAGAGCATAATCTAGGTCAGTAACTTATATCTTATAGTTCCCATCTTTGTCATTTAAGAAATCACTAATATTGTGGCAAAATAAAAAGACAGTGCCTGTTTAAGGACACTGTCTCAGTTTGAGAAATTTCTACTTCTTGAAATTTGCACCATACGTAGGTTGAACCAACATAGTCTTACCATCTTTCAGTAGTTCCTTGATGTTAGTTTCATGGAACTCTCCACTCATAGTCCCATACCAGAAATCCCCTATCTTAACAACCACATCAGCATGATTTGTACCTGCAACAATAGCTGAGTTATACCCCATTGCATCGAACACACTGGAGTAAACCTGTGCATCTGAGTCACAGTCGCTTATCTTGTTGTACAAATTGTCGAACGCTGATTTGGGAGAACCATTTCTCGGGTTTGTTACATCTCCCATGAAAGAAGATGCCATTAACGATGTTTTGTAGGCGTGAACAGCCTCATCTACTGCCAAGCCTCCCTCTAATAAAGGGGAGAATAATCCATGTGCTAAGGTTAAACCTCTATGCTCCCTAGAACCATAAGAGTATTTGTCAGCTGTTTCTCCTTTATAAAGGTAAGCTTCATATAGATCTTCGTACTTTCCACCTGGATCAAGCTTAACAGTATCAATGGTTGCGATCTTCTCATTGACGACTTTCATTACATAGTCATACTCGTTCTGGTTCTTAGAGCCGTATGTATGCTTGCCGTAGAGAACCTTAATACCATTCACTACTGCACTCTCTTCAACTGGCTTCGTAGGTGGCGTTACTACATTGCTACCCCCACTACTGGAGATTAAAGCAGTATAAGTTCCTGCATCCCATTCAACTTTTGCACCCAATGCCTCTGCAATAAAGCGCAATGGCACCATCGTTGATCCATTGATGATCTCAGCTTTAGCAGATAAAGTCACGATCTTGCCATTAACTGTGGCTGTTGACTTACCGATTGTAAGTACGATTATAGAAGAACCTTTTGTTGCGGTTACCGTTTGGGTCTTCTGATCCCACTTAACGTCAGCCTTCAAAGCCTCGAATACCCCACGAAGCGGAACAAGAGTGCTACCATTCTTGACGATTGCAGACTGGTCCAACCTTTGAAGTGCTCCGTCTATGGTGACGTTGACCAACTTCCCTTCTTGAGTGGCAGAGAGAATGGTCAACTTATGCCCTGAACTCTTTGCCGAGACTGTACCACCTGCTACTAAAACAGCACCGACCATTGCTGCACTGACTAAAACAGAGAGCCTGCTTGCCCTACGACTGCTGCTATTACCCATGACTGTTACCTCCGAATTTATGATGAATAGAATTACATAGAATGATAGTTTGAAACAGTTAACACTACTTTTTAAGCTCTGAACCGTAAGTTGGTTGAGACAACATGTGCGCCCCATCCTTTAAAGCCTTAGCTACACTTATTTTACCGAAATCGCCACCCATAGTTCCGTACCAAGTATCACCAAGTTTAACTATTACTTCGGCATGATTAGTACTCGCTATGACTGCTGAATTATACCCCATAGCGTCAAATACCGCAGAGTAAACATAGGCATCACTATCGCAGTCGCTTATCTTATTAACTAAGTTATCATATGCTGACTTAGGTGAACCATTTCTCGGATTTGTGACATCGCCCATGAAAGAAGCTGCCATTAATGAAGTTTTATACGCTTGGACAACTTCATCAACAGTTAACCCAGCAGCTAGAAGTGGTCCGAATTTCACGTTTGCAAGTTTTAGTCCCCTATACTCGTATGATCCTTCAGGATAATTTTCTGCTCGGTCACCCTTATACAGATAGTCGTTGAATTCTTGCTCATAGCGTCCACTTACATCAAGCGGAACAGAGTCAATAGTCGCTACTTTCTTATTAACAATCTCCATTACCATGTCGTACTCTTTCTGGTTCTTGGAACCATATGTGTGCTTACCGTAGAGTACCTTGATGCCATTGACTGTTTGTAACTCAGTAGTCGCACCCTTGCTCGTGATTACTGCAGTATTGGTAGATGCATCCCAACCAACCTTCGCTCCAAGGGCTTCGGCTACGAATCGTAAGGGAATCATAGTTGAACCATTGATCACCTCAGCTTTAGCTGAAAGAGCTACTTGCTTACCGTCAACAGTGGCTGTTGATTTACCGATTGTCAGTACAATGACGGTTGAACCTTTTGTTGCCGTTACTGTTTTAGTTGCTTGATCCCATGCAACCTCAGCCTTTAATGCTTCAAACACACCCCTTAAAGGAACAAGAGTGCTACCGTTTTTGATGATTGCAGACTGGTCAAACTGTTGTAGCTTGCCATCTATCGTGACGTTAACATCCTTGTACGACTGTGTTGCGGAGAGGAAGCTTACCGCATCCCCGTTGCCTTTGGCGGAAACTGTACCGCCTGTCGCTATTGTGGAAGCTATAAGAGCTGCACTGATTACTAACGAGAGCTTTCTTACTTTCACCATGACTAATTACCTCCGATAAATTTATGGTTACTGTGGCGGTGCGAATACTACAAGTCGAGTGGAGTGGACAGAAAGAAGGAGGAAAGCGTTTCAGTTCAACTTCCGCTCAACATTTTCTCCGTACTACTCAGTTTGATTTTTCGCATACTCTGGCTTCTCTATGTTTTATATCTACCCCAATGTGTTGAATCGTTCGATGTCGCTTATATTCCAGAAAATAACTAGCAAAGCCATTAAGGAACAGAAAAGCACCATTTACATAGAACGGATGTTCTACATAACCATATTGACGGACATTCTAAATGTAATCTTATTGTTTATGTAAATAATTTACTATTTGTTGAATACTTTATCTGTTGTTGGTCATTATACCAGATTGATAATGGTCTTAAAAGGAGTTTCTCCCTTTGAGTGATCAAAACATTGTTATAAAAAAAATCATCGGTAAACACATTGCAGGTATAAGAAAGAAGCAAGGATTAAGCCAAGAAGATCTCGCTGATCTTTGTGAAGTGGATCGTTCTTATATCTCGATGATCGAGGTCGGCAGGAACGAACCATCCGTTAGCAAAATCTTTGAACTTTGTGATGGGCTAAAGATAAAGCCTTCTGACTTCTTTCGACTAGTTGAAGCTGAATATAAGAACCTTAAAGATGAACAATAATGAAACTAATGCAGAGCGGAGCGATGAGGATTTCCCTTATCGACTCCGCTCTTATTTTTATATTTAGATTAATAGTAATAGTAGTCTTTTCCTATTTCTACGGACTATGAGTCACATATACTGAAAACTGAAAATAATCTACACCTTAAGACCTATCTTTCCGATAATGAATATATATAGAAATGGTTATGATTGGGGGGGATTTTGTTTGTGGATATAAGATTAGAGTTCGGGAGTCGTGTTAAAGAGCTCAGAGGGCGCTCGGGCATGTCGCAAGAAGTACTTGCTCAGCGAGCTCAATTGGATCGGACTTATATCAGTTCGGTTGAGCGAGGAGATCGCAATGTAAGCATTATTAATATTGAAAGGATCGCTGCCGCACTAAATGTGACCATTGAGTATTTATTCTCTAGCGAACRCTTTTCAACAAATCCAGCATATTTACAAAAAGACTTTACCGTTCCCTTCTTGGAACGATTCAAATATCATCTTGATAACGAGAAAAAGGTTTTGAGTTTTCAGGTGCATGGGTTACTGACTGGAATTAATGTAGATTCCATGTCTAGAACGTTGCTTGGAATTTGTTCTGCTTACGGAAAAGACGAATTGAGTGTCTTAGTAGATCATCGTGATATGAGGGCTTCGGATGGAGAAGCGGTCGTTTACTCTCCCGAAGTTTCAGAACGAGCAATTCTGTTTCAGCAAGAGTTAACTATCTACAGCAAGAAAGTGGTCGCTCTCTGTAACTCTGAATTCATGGTTCAACAATTGAATCATGTTGCCCATCAAAGCGGCATTCTTGAAAAAGCAAGCCACCTTTATGATCAAGATAAGGTGATGGTCGAAAAGGCATTCGAACTGTTAGACATTAACGGCAATGAATTGATTAAAACCGCACGATAAAAACCACCAGAACTGATACTGGTGGTTTGAAATAATTTTGTATTTTTAAATCTTTTTCCCAACCATAGAACCATACATATTTGAAATTATAAAGTTATTCTAAATCGGTGTTTCCATATCGGAAATCAATTCTACTTCGAATTGATTCAGCCTCCACATTATTCAACAAGGAACACTGCTCCAGATGAGTTATGATGTACTTCATTCTTTTACTATATTCCATATGACTTAAATCAGGTACATCTGGTGAATCTTCATCTACTTCATCAATTAAATTATTCAATTTTTCTTTAATCATCGTTAAGAGGTTTCTACCAGCTAGTAATTGCCGTAGTTCTTCAACTCGGAAAGAAAGAATAGGAATTCTAAACCTATTAAATATCTTTTTCCTTTTCCCCTCTCCAAAGCGCCATCCAGTTCCACCTATTCCTTTTATCGAGAAAAAAATACCTAAGTTCGATTCCCGCAGTGGTAATAGCTCAGCTAGTTTAGCTACCATACCAACATCTACGCTACTACTAGCTTTATTTTTACACTCACATATTATTTTTGGGAACATATATCGCTTCATGAACTCGCTGAGAGCTAAATCAGAAAGCGTTACTTCAACATCAGTCTCATTATCTGCAATTCGGAGATTTTTCTTAACAGTAGCTCCTTGGAATCTCTCAAAGAGGAAAACTACAAAATCCTCTAGAATAGCACCCTTTTCTTGATTTCTATTGACCCAAGTCTTGGATTCTTCAATTCTATCAATCATGAACGAAACTCTATCGCAATCCTCTGGTTCTAAGAGCTTCCAAAAAAAATTATCATCTAGCCCTTTTAGTACTTCCTGAAGCTCAGAAAAATCCTTTATGTTCATCATTGTTTCCTCTTGAAGCCAACTCTAACGTTTTTAAAGTCCATAAGTGACTCACAGTAAGGACAATGTTTGTTTTGAGATTGATACAGACTTTCCACGTTCTCAAAAAGTAAGACATGTTGCTCATCTTCATTGGAGCAATTAACAGCAAAGATCATTTGAAGAATACCCTCATTGACCAGCTCAATCAAAACCTGCTCTGCAGACTTAACGTCTAATTGGCTTCCAGTAGCCAGTTTTGTTTTTGTAATAACATCACTCGGACGAAGCGAGAGAAGCTCTTTCGTCACCTCCGATAATACAGAATTCGGCAGTTTGAATTTCATCGCGATATTGGTTAAGTCTACGGATGACAATGTCCACCACCTCTTCCTCAATAAAAGTATTAGTACCTCTAATTAAGTACGCGTCTGATCCTTGCTCAACCAAGAACTTATAAGAACGGTCATCTCTTCTAAAATTAATTCCAAGCAAATCAATATCACCATCACCTCTGGATCTTTTAGCCGCTTGAGCAGCTGACCCTAGTAAGCCATGTTCTCTTGATTCTACATCAATCGTATGAGTCAAACCATCCGAACGCTGTCGGTATATCTCAAAGTTCTCCGACTCTTCTTGAACTACACCATACTTTTCCACTAGTTGAGCTTCAAATGAAACTTGAATATCCTGAACTAATTTCATTTGCATCGCATTATCTTTAACTGGATCAAGACCTGCTTCTGCTAATAGATCTGAAGCAAAATTAACAATTTTTTCTTGAAGGTTAAACGAGTGCTCCGTAATAATTGGATTATTATGGCGTGTTGCTTCTTCAACAAAACGACTTAGCCCTTTCGGTATCCACAATGGTGCTGTTATTTTTATGTCGCCAATATAAGTCTTTAAAATTTGAAAAAACATACCAGCGATAGAAGTCCAATCCGAACGTTTAGCTTTCGCCATCCCATTAACATGTTCAAGGTTTGCTGTTGGATTGAATATTATTTTACAATCATAAGTATCACTTGAAACTACGCAATGAGTAAAGAATATTTTTTTAAAAAATCTCGCACTACCATCAGGACGTTTTCCGTTAACAACACACGGAGATATAAAAGAAAAAGTATATTTATTATTAACCTCATCCTTGTGAATACCAATCAAAGTAATCTCCGTTAAGTTTGGCATAACTGAATCCAAATCCTCAGATTCATTATCGGGATTAATATCCGTTAAATTAAGCTTAATTAACGATTGTCGATTATCATAATTATTTTTCAATAAATCTGCCCTTGGCTTATCTTTTAGATTATAAACAAAAGTATAATTATTTCCGTCAATTTGATGATGGGTAAACCAATCATCAAATGCTTCATGCGAGATTGCTGAAAACAGTACTCCTTTATCATTTACAGCATTGAAGAGTATTTTTGCCATTGCGCGGTTAGATGCTATTTTTTTGATTTTATACTTATCAAATAGGATATGATAATGCTTATGCTGAGTATACATCTCAAGAAACTTATTTATGTTTTCCCAGTTCATTTCTATCCTCCGAGTAAAAACAGTATTGGTACAACTACTGTTTATTATACAGACATCGAACCTTAATTTCCATAAATTAGTTTGACGGTATTTAGAAGCGATTGATCATTTTAATATGTACGATCTCTGCTCAGTTATGTAGACATCTCGTCTACAACCTTAGTAACAAACCTTACTTGTATTTTCACATTGTCTACGACTGGTCTACAAATGGTAGGTATAACAAAACCCCGACCTAACACGGTCGGGGTTTTCATGGTGGAGGCGAGGGGATTTGAACCCCTGTCCGAAGATCACGCCACTCAGGCTTCTACGGGTGTAGTCACAGTTTTGATGTCACCCAAGCAAACGCCCCGTAACCGGCTTTCGCTAAGGTCAGCCTGATTGTCTTCTTCAGCTCACCGCAGGCGGAGATGAGACAGCGTATTCCACTACTTGTTAGCCCCTAATCCAGTCACATGGACGATGCTGGGTAGAAGCACGCACACAGTTTCTTAGGCTGCGAAAGCGTAGTTTGTTTGTTGTTTGCCGTTTAATAGGCTTTAGCGTTGATGAAGCGGACGACTCCCCGCTACCCGCAACCCGCGCTCGTACAATCCCCGTCGAATCCATAAACGCCCCCAATTTTGCATAAACGGTTAGCTGCAGATTAACACTACTCCAAAGAGTAGATCCACACTAACGTTTAGCTCAATTGAAGCTTTAGGATTAAGGATCAGCATCTGACCAAGCAGGCTGTTCCGATTGTCTAGCACGAATGCACTTGCATTTATTGATTGTCTTGCCGTTGCTACTGTCTTAGTATACCACGAATCAGCTGCTTCCGTGCACAATTGTTATTGGCAATCATGGTCGCTTGCTGCCATGGAAATCTACACCTTAGTTAGAAACCTTCTGTTTCTCACGCAGCACGCGCTGGATATCACGCTGAGCATCACGTTTAGCTGCACTATCGCGCTTGTCGTATTGCTTCTTACCTTTACCGAGACCAATCAATAACTTCGCGTAACCATTGCGCACATAAATCTTCAAGGGTACAATAGCATAACCTTCTTGCTTGGATAAGCCTAGAAGCTTATGAATTTGCATCTTGTGCATCAACAGCTTGCGAGCACGCGTTGGATCGGTAGGGTTGTGAATATTTCCTTGCTCGAACGGACTAATGTGCATATTGTGTATGAAAATTTCGCCGTTACGAATGGTAGCAAATGCATCACTAATATTTGCACGACCTGTTCGCAGCGATTTAATTTCTGTACCCAAAAGCACCATGCCAGCTTCGAACGTTTCCTCAATGAAATAGTCATGGGAAGCTTTCTTATTCTGGGCGAGCTGCTTGCCGTCACTCTTCTTACCCATGCTAGTCACCTCGACTTAATTAAGCTAAAATAATGGTTGCACGTATACTGGTGTTCATTGTAACAACTTTAACAACGAAAATCAAGGCGGCTACGGAGCATCCCGCTCTGTCGCCCTGCCCAAAAAGGAGATTTCCCATGCTGCTTGAAATCATTGCTACTACTGCAGATGAAGCGGTTACAGCTGTAGTGCACGGTGCGGACCGTGTAGAGCTTATATCCGCCTTTGAAGAAGGTGGACTAACTCCACAAGAGGACATTACGGTTTCGGTGCTTGAGGCGTTAAAACGGCTCGAGCAAGCTAATCACACACCTATAACTAAAGTATATCCCGTACATGCGATGGTTAGGCCTCATAGCAAGTCCTTTGTTTACGATAAGGCAGATCTTAGTGAAATGACTGCTCAAATGATCAGAATGCGTACATTAGGCGTTCATGCGTTCGTCTTAGGCACGCTTCAGCTTGATGGGACTATTAATACAGATGCTTTAGAAAGTTTATTGGAAGCTGCCGGTGATCGTCCTGTTACCTTCCACCGAGCATTTGATGAGGTACCTGACCAAGAAGAGGCGTTAGCCACACTCCTAAAATACCCTCAAATCAAATGGATACTTACCTCAGGCGGTAAACCGAGCGTTCTTGAAGCAACAGATCAAATTAATAGGTTGGTTAAACAAAGTATTGGACATACTGTTACCATACTCCCTGGAAGCGGTCTATCGGTTCCTTCATTGCCTGCCTTTATAAAATCTACCGGAGCACAAGCCGTTCATCTCGGAACTGGTGTTAGAACCGGTGGAACAGATTCTCCTATCGATGGAATGCTCGTTCGTCATGCCCGTCAATTACTTAACGAATTCCTATAAAGAAACAAAACAGAAGCTCCTTTTATGCACAAAAAAACCGCCCTCAACCTAAAAGGTCAAAGGCGGTTTTATCAACGTTCGTAAGCTATTACAGCTTTACAACGTTTTCTGCTTGTGGTCCACGGTTGCCTTGAACAACGTTAAATTCTACGCGTTGTCCTTCTTCAAGAGTTTTGAAGCCTTCGCCAGTGATTGCGGAGAAATGTACGAATACATCGTTGCCGCCTTCAACTTCGATAAAGCCGAAACCTTTTTCTGCGTTAAACCATTTAACTGTACCTTGTTGCATGTGTAAAAACCTCCAAAAAAATAATATTAATATGCGCCTGGTTTGTCTTTAAACAAAAAATTCACACATTGGAAAGGGTTTCATGACTATAATGATACCCTTTTCAATATGTGAATTCAGGTTCATATTATCGATTGATTTGAGTGTACTATACCCAGAATTAAAATGCAAGTGACGAGCTTAAATATATTTTCCCAAATTGCCCAGATCGCGGCGACTTCCAATTATGCCATAGAACGGAAGTCGCCGCCCTTATTTATTTGCGATTTTTCCGGACAAAAGCAGCTGTGGCGTTACCGCCGCCTCCGCTTTTTTTCTTCCGCTTGCTCTTCACCGCATCGCCGCCGCTGCCTTCCACGCTCGGCAATTCCGCGCCTCGCTCGCTACCGACCACGCCGCCCTGCGGCGTATGCCGCCGCTTCGCGCCGCCGCCACTTCCATCGCTCCGCCGCTGCCCGGCTCCACGACCATTTCCGCCTGGCCCGCCGCTATTGCGGATGGGCAGGCCCCACATATCCGTACGCGCATTGTTCCCGCGCGATGAATCTCTACCGTTGCCCGGCGACAAATCCGCCTCTTGCCCCGGCCCACGCTCCGCCGGATTTCCACCGTCGTTCACGCCAGCTCCGGCTGCGCCTTCGCCTCCACGTCCGCGCCGCTTGCCGCCGCGCCCGCTATCAGGTGCATCGATGCGCCATGGATTGGCCTGTTCGACAATGCCAACCACGCTGCGATCGACGCCGCCGCCAAATCCGCCGCGTCCGCCTTTGCCTCCGCGACCTTTGCCGCGGCCGCCCTCGGCTGCACCGCCTTGACCTTTACCTCCCGCGTTTGCACCGCGATCCGTTTTACCACGATAACCTTCGGCTGCACCGCCTTGGCCTTTGCCAGCCGCGCTTGCTCCGCGCTCGTTTTTGCCACGGTAAACTTCGCTTGCGCCACCTTGGCCCTTACCAGCACCGCTCGCTCCGCGCTCGCCTCTTCCGCGGTTGCCCTCACCTGCACCGCCTTGACCTTTGCCGCCCGCACTTCCTGTGCGCTCGCCTCTGCCGCCGCGATTGCGATCACCGAAACCACCGCGTTTTTTGCCGCCGCGTTCGCCGCCGCCAAAACCACTGCTTGGTATGCCTTTATAGCCGCTGCGCGGCTTCATATCTACAAGCTCGAAATCAATCGTGTGCTCCGTCATACTCACCCGAGTAACGCGAATTTTAACTTCATCGCCAATTCGGTACACTTTGGACGTACGCTCGCCGACCAATATCATATGCTGCTCATGGAAGTTATAGTAATCATCAGACATGTCGCTCAAACGAATTAATCCTTCGACCGAATTGTCCAATTCGATAAACATGCCGAAGCTCGTTACGCTGCTAATAATGCCTTCGAACTCTTCGCCCACTTTATCGAGCATGAATTCACATTTTTTCAACTGCTCTGTGTCACGCTCTGCATCAACCGCTACACGCTCACGTTCCGAGGAATGCTGCGCAATTTCCGGCATCCTTGCCGTTAGCGACTCATGTCTCGCTTCTGTCAACTGGCCTTTGCCATCAAGCACCTCGCGAATGATACGGTGAATGACCAAGTCAGGATAGCGGCGAATTGGGGATGTAAAGTGTGAATAAAACTCAGCTGCAAGGCCAAAATGCCCCAAGCTCTCCGCATCGTATTTCGCTTGCTTCATTGAACGAAGCATCACCGTGGAAATAACGGTCGCTTCCTTCGTGCCGCGAATGTCCTCAAGCAGCGTTTGCAATGCTTTTGGATGAATGGAATTGCCTTTACCCTTCACAACATAACCGAAGTTTGCTGCAAACTGAACGAAGTTAAGCAATTTCTCCTGTGTCGGATCTTCATGGATCCGGTACAGGAACGGCACACGAAGCCAGTGAAAATGCTCGGCCACCGTTTCATTCGCCACGAGCATAAATTCCTCGATGATTTGCTCCGCTACCGAACGCTCGCGCTTCACAATATCAACCGCTTTGCCGTTCTCATCCACGATAACCTTAGACTCTTGAAAATCGAAGTCAATCGCTCCGCGCTTCATTCGTTTTGAACGAAGACGCATCGCTAGATCCTCCATCAAGCCAAACATATCAAGCAAGCCGGCGTATCGTTCTTTCAACTCGGTTTGCGGCTCTTCTTCCGTTGCAGTCAATATTTTTTTCACATTCGTATAGGTCATACGCTCTTTCGTGCGAATCACACTCGTAAACACATCATGACGTACACGCTTAAGCGTCGCCGCATCAAATTCCATTTCACATGAAAGCGTCAGACGATCAACCTGCGGGTTGAGCGAGCATATGCCATTCGACAAACGATGCGGCAGCATCGGAATAACGCGATCCACCAAATATACGCTGCAGCCTCTAAGGTATGCTTCTTGATCGAGCTCTGAATTTTCTTTTACGTAATAGCCGACATCGGCAATATGTACACCTAACAAATAATTGCCGTTCTCCAGACGCTTCACATGCACCGCATCATCTAGATCCTTTGCGTCCTCGCCATCTATCGTCACGATGACCTCATCGCGCAAATCTCGTCTGCCTTGCTGCACAATCTCATCGTCTGTAATGGAATCAGGTGCCGCTTCAGCTTCTCTCATTACTTCATCAGGAAAGCCCTCTGGCAGCTGATGCTTGCGAATAATCGACAGGATGTCGACACCGGGATCATTTTTATGTCCCAAAATTTCGACAATTTCCCCTTCAGCAGCAGAACGCCCTTCTGGATAGGAAACGATTTTAACGACAACCTTCTGTCCGGAGACAGCACCTTGATAGCCGCCTTTTGGAATAAAGATATCCCGATTGATCCGTTTATCATCCGGCACGACAAAAGCATAAACCTCGTGATCCTCGAACGTTCCTACGATTTGCGTAACGGCACGTTCTACAATACGGACGACCTCGCCCTCCATCCGGCCTCCATGCTCACTTCTCGAAGTGACACGAACCAGAATGATGTCTCCATTCATTGCGCTCTTCAAATCATTGGCGTGCAAATACACATCTCCATGATCCTTCTCATCCGGGATTAGAAAACCGAAGCCCTTGGCATGCGATTGCAGCTTGCCGCGCAATAAGTTCATTCGTTCCGGCACGCCGTAATGATCATTTGGCGTACGAATGATTTTGCCTTCATCCTCTAATTTGTTCAGCAGCTTAAGGAACTCCTTAAACTCCACTGCATCTACGATACCAAAATGTTTCTCAAGCTCTTGGTACGTCATCGGCTTATACGCCGTCTCTCTCATAAAATCAAGCAGTTCCTGCTCGTAATTAATCATTATTAGTTTTTCTCCTCATAAACCTGCCGTATTGCTCTAGCGCCATTTGCAGCAGGTTGATAGATTATCATATAACTTGTAGTATACACGAAATGGAAGCCCAGCATCCGTGAATATGATGAAAATACAAAAAAAGCGAGGAATATCCTCGCTTTCTGCGTGTGTGTTCGTTATTGTTTTACGAAGTAAGATACAACAAGCGCCAATATGAAGAAACCAGCTGCAAGAGCAACTGTCAAACGTTGCAAGAACAAATCCAAACCGCGCGCTTTCTGTTTTCCGAAAAGGTGCTCAGCGCCACCCGTAATCGCTCCGGACAAGCCTGCACTCTTACCTTTTTGCAACAATACGACAGCAATAAGGCCGACAGAAAATATAACAAGCACGATTTTCAATATGATATCCATTCATTCCACCTCCAGCATAGGAGCTCCGTAGAAACACATAAATCGAGTGTACCATAGATGGGCACAAATTACAATAGGACAGGCCTTATTCTCGCTGTTCACGCAAAGCCATGCTCTTTCAAATAGTTAAAATTATTTGCTGCGCTATCAAGGGAGCTTGAGCTAAATTGCTCCTGCTCCACAAACATATACTTAACGCCTGCAGGCTCAAGCTCTTTTAACAGCTCATCATAACCTACCTCGCCTTTGCCGATTTCTGCATCCTTCCGCCCTTTCAAAAAGTCTTTCAAATGCACGCAAGGAACCCGTCCCTTATATTTCTTCAAATAATCAGCTGGTTTATAACCAGCGATATAAATCCAGCCCAAATCAAACTCCATCTGCAAGAGCTCCTCTGGAACATCCGACAATATTTGATCGATAATAGGCTTCTTCTCCACCAGCTTAAATTCAAAATCATGATTATGGTAGCCGTATTGCATACCTGTTGCCTTCACCTGTTTTGCGCATTTTGTGAAAACATCAACTAAATACTGCACATTATCCTTTGTCGGAAGTTCAGGAAGCGGCGACCAAGGCGTAATAATATAAGTCACATCAAGCTCCATGGCATATTCAATTTGTCCTTCAAAATCAGACTCCAATTGCTTGGTATCGCTAAAATTCAAAGGTACATGAACGGAGGGGGCAATTAATCCGAGTCCATCCATCTTGCTTTTCAACTCTTTGGCCGGCATTTTGAAATACCCTGTGAATTCTACCGCTTTATAGCCGATTTTGGCTACCTTCTCCAGGGTGGACAAAAAATCGATCTCCGTTTGATCACGAAGAGAATACATTTGAATGCCTATAACAGGTTTCGCCAATCAAACACACCGCCTAATCGTTGATGCTTTACCCTCTTATTATGTCCTGTATGAGCGAAAAAAAAAGAAGGATATGCCTGATGAGGCATACCCTTCTATATAAGCCGCTAAATGCGTCTTATTTTACGTGTTTCAAGTTGTAGAAAGCTGATTTGCCAGCATATTGAGCTGTCGAACCAAGTTGGTCCTCAATGCGAAGCAATTGGTTGTATTTCGCAACGCGGTCCGTACGGGAAGGAGCGCCTGTTTTGATTTGGCCAGCGTTTGTAGCTACAGCGATGTCAGCAATTGTGCTGTCTTCGCTCTCGCCTGAACGGTGAGAGATAACTGCTGTGTAACCAGCGCGTTTAGCCATTTCGATTGCATCAAAAGTTTCAGTAAGCGTACCGATTTGGTTAACTTTTACAAGGATAGAGTTACCTACGCCTTTGTCGATACCATCGGATAGACGCTCAGTGTTCGTAACGAACAGATCGTCACCAACGAGTTGAACTTTTTTGCCAAGCTTCTCAGTAAGCAATTTCCAACCATCCCAATCGTCTTCAGAACAGCCGTCTTCGATTGTAAGGATTGGGTATTTGTCAGCCCATGAAGCAAGTAGGTCAACGAACTCAGCAGGTGTGAACGATTTGCCTTCGCCTGCAAGCACGTATTTGCCGTCTTTGAAGAACTCAGTGGAAGCAACGTCCATACCTAGGAATACGTCAACGCCTGGCTTGTAGCCTGCACGCTCGATAGCCGAGATAATTGTTGTAATTGCTTCTTCGTTTGAACCAAGGTTAGGAGCAAAGCCGCCTTCGTCGCCAACAGCTGTGTTAAGGCCTTTATCATGCAATACTGCTTTTAGGTTGTGGAAAATTTCTGCGCCGATACGAAGCGCTTCTTTGAAGCTTTCAGCACCAACAGGAAGAACCATAAATTCTTGAACGTCGATGTTGTTGTCAGCGTGCTCGCCGCCGTTGATGATGTTCATCATCGGAACTGGAAGCGTCTTAGCGTTGAATCCGCCAAGGTAAGTGTAAAGAGGTACATCAAGAGCGTCAGCAGCTGCGCGAGCTACTGCCATCGATACAGCTAGAATCGCGTTAGCGCCTAGCTTAGCTTTGTTTGGAGTACCATCAAGCTCGATCATTTTGCGGTCGATAGCTACTTGATCAAGAGCGTCAAGGCCAATGATTTCAGGAGCGATTTCAGTGTTAACATTTTCAACAGCTTTCAAAACGCCTTTACCAAGGTAACGGGATTTGTCGCCGTCACGAAGCTCAACAGCTTCGTATGCGCCAGTGGAAGCGCCGGATGGAACGATTGCACGGCCTTTGCCGCCAGACTCAAGAGAAACCTCTACTTCTACAGTTGGATTCCCGCGGGAATCAAGCACTTCGCGTGCGTATACATCAACGATAATTGACATGAGAGAAAACACTCCTTTTAAAGTTTTATTTTTTGTTGATTAATGTAATGCCCGTCATTTCAGCTGGTTTAGCAAGCTCAAGCAGATCAAGAACCGTTGGTGCGATATCTGCAAGAATACCGCCGTCACGAAGAGTTTCGCCTGCTTTCGTTACGATAAGCGGAACCGGGTTCGTTGTATGTGCCGTAAACGGACGGCCATTCTCGTCGAACACCATGTCAGCATTACCATGGTCAGCCGTGATGATGCAGACGCCGCCTTTGGCTAGTACAGCTTCCACTACTTTGCCAAGGCATTCATCCGTCGCTTCAACCGCTTTGATCGTAGGCTCCAGCATGCCGKAGTGGCCTACCATATCAGGGTTGGCGAAATTCAGAATGATTGCGTCATGCTTGTCAGATTCAATCTCGCGTACCGTGGACTCAGCTAGCTCATATGCGCTCATTTCCGGCTTGAGATCGTACGTTGCGACCTTAGGGGAGTTAATAAGCACACGAGTTTCGCCAGGAAGCTCATGATCGCGTCCGCCGCTGAAGAAAAATGTAACGTGCGGATATTTTTCTGTTTCTGCAGTACGTAATTGAGTCTTGTTGTTTTGCACGAGCACTTCGCCAAGCGTATTATCAAGGTTCTTTGGTGAATACGCAACGAATCCGCCAACGGTTTCACTGAATAGCGTCAAGCAGACGAAATACAGATTAACAGGGCGCTTCTCGCCACGGTCAAAGCCGCGGAAGTCCTCGTTCGTGAATACTTGCGACAATTGAATCGCACGGTCAGGACGGAAGTTGAAGAAAATCACTGCGTCCTCGGATTCAACAAGGCCAACTGGCTTGTTTTCACCGTCTACAATAACCGTTGGCATAACGAATTCATCATAAACCGATTTCTCGTAGGATTCAACTACCGCTTGAATCGGATCGAAATATTGAGGGCCCTCGCCATATACCATAGCGCGGTAGGATTTCTCCGTACGCTCCCAGCGCTTGTCGCGGTCCATTGCATAGTAACGGCCTTGAACCGTCGCAATGCGGCCTACGCCAACCTCTTCGATTTTGGCTTGAAGACGCTCTAGATAGCCCTTTGCACTGTCCGGGGACACGTCGCGGCCATCAAGAAAAGCATGAATGTACACTTCTTCAAGCTCTTCCTTCTTCGCTAGATCGAGCAATGCGAACAAATGCTCAATGTGGCTATGAACGCCTCCATCCGACAGCAAGCCGTATAGATGAAGCTTTTTGCTATTTGTTTTTACATGGCGAACAGCACCAAGGATCGTCTCATTGTCGTAAAATTCACCATCGCGGATCGATTTACTAATACGAGTTAAATCCTGATAAACGATGCGGCCTGCACCGATGTTCAAGTGGCCAACCTCAGAGTTGCCCATTTGACCTTCAGGAAGTCCAACCGCTTCGCCGCATGCTGTCAATGTCGTATGCGGATAAGTTGACCAATAACGGTCATAGTTTGGTTTGTTTGCTTGGGCAACCGCGTTGCCCGTTACATCATCGCGCAAACCGAAGCCGTCGAGAATAATAAGCGCTACAGGTTTCGGAGCAGCCATATTACTTGGCCCCCTCGACCAGTGCAATGTAGGATGCAGGCTCCAAGCTCGCGCCCCCAACAAGTGCACCGTCAATATCAGCTTGACCCATGTACTCAGCTACGTTATTAGGCTTCACGCTGCCGCCGTATTGAATGCGAACCGCATCAGCAGTCGCTTGATCGTAAAGACCAGCAACAACGCTGCGGATATAACCGATAACATCTTGTGCATCCTCGGAAGTAGAAGATTTGCCAGTACCGATAGCCCAGATTGGCTCATAAGCGATAACAACTTCAGCTGCTTGTGCTGCAGATATGCCAACAAAAGCCGCTTCCGTTTGCACTTTGCATACTTCTTTTGTTTGTCCAGCTTCGCGCTCTTCCAGCTTCTCGCCTACACAAACGATAGGAAGCAAGCCATTTTTGAAGGAAGCATGAACCTTCTTGTTTACGATCTCATCTGATTCCGCGAAATAAGCGCGGCGCTCGGAGTGACCGATAATTACGTATTTCACACCAAGATCCTTCAGCATAACGCCGCTGATTTCACCTGTGAATGCACCGTTGTCTTCAAAATGTACGTTTTGTGCTCCAATAGCAATCGACGTACCTTTTGCAGCTTCAACAAGTGCCGGAAGTGTTGTGTATGGCGCGCAGATCACGCTCTCTACACCTGCAACTTCAGCTTTACCTTTAATTTCGGAGAAAAATGTTACAGCCTCGGATACCGTTTTAAACATTTTCCAGTTACCTGCAATAATCGGTGTTCTGTTGCTCATGCGTAATCCTCCTCAAATCTATATAGTTGGGTAAATGTATTATTTATCGTTAAGAGCAACTACGCCTGGAAGCACTTTGCCTTCCATGAACTCTAGGGAAGCGCCGCCGCCTGTCGAGATGAAGTCCATTTTGTCAGCTAGGTGGAATTTCTCAGCTGCTGCTGCGGAATCGCCGCCGCCAATTACAGTATAGCCAGCTGTTTCTGCGCAAGCGCGAGCAACGGCTTGTGTACCATGGGAGAATGGCTCGATTTCGAATACGCCCATAGGTCCGTTCCATACAACCAGCTTGGAGTTTTTGATCACATCAGCATAAAGTTCACGTGTTTTAGGACCGATGTCGATACCTTCCCAATCAGCAGGGATGCTGTCAACGTCAACGATTTGCGTGTTAGCGTTAGCGCTGAAATCGTCAGTTACAACGATATCAACTGGGATCAAGAAGTTTTTGCCTAGTTTTTTCGCTTTTTCCATGAACTCAAGAGCCAAATCAAGCTTGCTGTTGTCTACAAGCGATTTGCCGATTTCATGACCTTGTGCTTTGAAGAATGTATAAGACAAGCCGCCGCCAATGATGACATTGTCAGCAATTTCAAGCATTTTATCGATTACAGCGATTTTGTCTTTAACTTTCGAACCGCCAACGATTGCTGTGAAAGGACGCTCTGGGTTGTTAAGCGCTTTGCCTAGTACTTCAAGCTCTCTCTCCATAAGAAGGCCTGATACAGCTGGCAAAATGTGTGCAATGCCTTCTGTCGAAGCGTGAGCGCGGTGAGCAGCGCCAAATGCATCGTTTACGAACAGGTCAGCAAGTTTTGCAAAAGCTTTCGCTAGTTCTGTATCGTTTTTCTCTTCGCCTTCATAGAAACGTACGTTTTCAAGCAATAGCACATCACCGTTGTTTAGTGCAGCAACTTGCGCTTCGACAGCTTCACCGATAGCTTCGTTCGCTTTTGTTACTTGCTTGCCTAGCAGCTCAGATAGACGTACTGCGGAAGCTGTGTGGCGAAGCTCTTCTACTACTTGACCGTTTGGACGTCCAAGATGACTTGCAAGAATAACTTTTGCGCCTTTTTCGATCAAAAAGTTGATTGTAGGAAGCGTTTCACGAATACGTTTGTCATCCGTAATTTTTCCATCTTCAAGCGGCACGTTAAAATCAACGCGAACAAATACTCGTTTACCAGCTAGTTCTGCAACATCACGTACACTTTTCTTATTCATCTATGAAGCCTCCCGAAAATGTGTTATGGAAAGGTATAGCGGTAGAATACAAAAAAAAGAAGGGCGTTCCTTCAAAGAAGAAACGCCCCCATGAATTACGACTCTAGAAGCCGCAAATCAAAAACCTTAGCTCCGCATGCGCGGAATGCTGCGGTCTTTAGTCCGTCTTCTTTGCTTACAGACCTTTGCTAGCAATGTAAGCAGCAAGATCAACTACGCGGTTCGAGTAGCCCCACTCGTTGTCGTACCATGAAATGACTTTAACCATGTTGCCTTCAACAACCATAGTCGAAAGACCATCAATTGTAGAAGAAGCAGGATCAGTGTTGTAGTCGCTAGATACAAGCGGCAATTCGTTGTAGTTCATGATGCCTTTAAGAGCGCCTTCTGAAGCTTCTTTGAATGCAGCGTTAACTTCTTCAACAGTTACATTAACTTTAAGCTCAGCAACAAGGTCAGTTACGGAAACGTTAGGCGTAGGAACACGCATAGCCATACCGTTCAATTTACCTTTAAGCTCTGGAAGAACTAGTGAAACAGCTTTCGCTGCGCCAGTTGAAGAAGGAATGATGTTCTCAGCAGCTGCGCGAGCACGACGCAAGTCTTTGTGAGGAACGTCAAGAACGGATTGGTCATTTGTGTATGAGTGAATTGTAGTCATCATACCTTTAACGATTCCGAATTTGTCGTTCAATACTTTTGCGAAAGGAGCAAGGCAGTTCGTTGTGCAAGAAGCGTTGGAAATAATGGTGTGTGCCGCAGCGTCGTATTTATCTTCGTTAACGCCGATAACTACTGTAATATCTTCGTTCGTTGCAGGTGCGGAGATGATAACTTTTTTAGCGCCGCCTTGCAAGTGAAGCTCAGCTTTTTCTTTCGCTGTGAAAATACCAGTTGATTCAACTACGATTTCAACGCCTACCGAACTCCAAGGAAGGTCTGCAGGGTTGCGCTCTGCGAATACTTTGATTTCGCGGCCATTTACGATAAGCGCGCCTTCTTTAGCTTCTACAGTACCGTCAAGTTGACCGTGTGTTGTATCGTATTTCAGAAGATGTGCCAGTGTTGCAGTATCCGTAAGATCATTTACTGCCACGATTTGAACATCAGGGTTGTTCAGTGCTGCGCGGAATACGTTACGGCCGATGCGACCAAAACCATTAATACCAACTTTAACCATTTTTGTTTCCTCCTAAGCGTTTTTAAAAGATTTATGAATATATTTCAAGACATTTTGCAGGTATGCCTTAACAGCAATTTGCAAAGCGTCATGATTCCTTATTGCCTTCTTCTTGACTATGCTTCTCTTGATCGATCAAAGCTACGATTTCGAGTGCCGCTGCTTCATCCGTTACGAGTACATCATTGTGTCCAAAGCGCATCACTGCCGCTATAGCCTCGCCTTTGCTCTTGCCGCCGGCTACACCTATAACAACTTCAGTTTTAACAATATCCTCGAGCCGTAACCCCACCGTTTGCATTTTGTGCACGACAGCGCCTTTTCGGTCAAAATAAAACCCGAATGACTCCGCCAAAGCACCCTCAGCTTCCATAGCATCAATAACTTCACGCTCTAGCCGCCTGCGTCTTGCCATAACCATAGCATCTCCGATACCATGTACAACGATGCGAGCACTGCGGATGACATCCACAATTTCTCGAATGTTCGGCTCCTGCATAATAGATGCAAAAGCTTCCTCTCCCAGATGATCCGGTACATGCAGAAGTCTGTACTGCGCTCCTGTACGCTTAGCCATCATGGAAGCAATCGTATTCGCTTGGTAATCCAAGCTCTCCCCTAGACCGCCTCTAGCCGGTACGAACAAGTTCGTATTCAGCTGAGAAGAACTAATCAGTTGATTCGACAGCTGTGCAATCGTCGTTCCGCCTGTTACAGCTACAACGTCGTTAGGCTGCATTACCTTAATAAGCACCTGACATCCCGCACGTCCAAGCTCTCGCTTTGTTTGGGCAGAGACTTCCGAATCGCCAGCAACTATAATGACCTGCGATAGGCCGTAGTGACTGCGAATCGTTTCCTCCAGTTCGGATAGTCCGAACATTGTCTTGTAGAATGGCTCAAGCTGCTCTAATAGAAGCTTGCCTGAATCGCTAATCCGCATGCCTCCCGAATGAATCTCGAGCAGCCCCTGCGTCTTTAGGAAATCGGTCTCTGCCCGAAGCATACGCTCCGTCATCGATAATACAGAAGCCAACGTTCGACGTCCGATTAAATCCGATACCATTACTTGATGCAAAATCGAATATCGTTTCTTCATGACCTCTAGCAGATCAGGCACAAGCTGCTGCTGCAGTTCAATGATCTGACGCATTTCTCATCCTTCACTCCATCGGCCTATAGCGTATTCGGTTCAAAATACGTTGGACTCAATATGTCCCGCGGTATCATTTCAAGTCCCACCTTTAGTTTATCGGAAATAACCGATTGTAGCAATAGCCGATTATCAATTGGAAACGGTTTCCGACGCATTTTTAACAAATTTAATTTTTGAACATCGCTTGCTTTAAAATCTTTAATATCATATAATCATTTTTGCGACTATTTTCTTACAAAAGCAGATAGCAGCAACAGCAACTTTTTCTTATGCGCCCGTGGTCCAATGGATATGACGCAGCCCTCCGAAGGCTGAGATCTAGGTTCGATTCCTTGCGGGCGCGCCATTACTTTTCATTATCGCAAGTTCAAACTCTATATTGATACACACGAACCGTTCCTATACGCTGGAACGTTTTTTTTATTTTAAGCAACGGCCAAGTGATTAATCTCCCGCTACAACATCCAACCTATGCCTCATTGAAAACACTCCAAATTGCGCTTGTTTATTTCATCCAATCCACTTCAATCCCATTTTTTTCGTATACGCAGCAAGGGAAATGCAGACCTGTTTGACTATCTTTGACTTTTGACTTTTCATCCGTTATTATGAGAATACGATTTAACCATTCATTGTTTTTTTAGGAGGGGGCTTACGTTGGATATGAATTTCGTTCCTATGGTTATTGAGCAAAACAATCGGGGTGAGCGTGCGTATGACATTTACTCTCGCCTACTGAAAGATCGCATTATTTTTCTAGGATCAGGTGTAAATGACGTGGTGGCCAACTCCATCATCGCTCAATTGTTATTCCTGGCGGCAGACGACCCTGAGAAGGACATTTCTCTTTATATTAACAGCCCGGGCGGCTCAATTACGGCAGGCATGGCTATTTACGATACGATGCAATATATTAAACCTGATGTATCTACGATTTGTGTAGGTATGGCTGCTTCTATGGGTGCTTTCTTGCTTACTGCAGGTGCAATTGGCAAACGTTACGCGCTTCCGAACAGCGAAGTCATGATCCATCAGCCACTTGGCGGTGCAGAAGGCCAAGCAAGCGATATCGCCATTCGTGCGAAACGCATTATCGGCATGCGCGACAAGCTGAACGGTATTTTGGCAGAGCGCAGTGGACAATCGCTTGAACGTATCGAGAAAGATACAGACCGCGATTACTTCATGAGTGCAGCAGAAGCCAAAGAATATGGCTTGGTTGATAAAGTAATTGAGAAACTCGCATAATTCATTCCGATTCCGCTAGGTAATAGGTTTGAACGCAAAAAAGAGCAAGTTCGGATTCATCCGAGCCTGCTCTTTTTTTTAGTGCAAACACATTCGTAAGATTATTGTACATTCCATATAAAAAAAGAGCTGCCGCCGCAAGCTCATAATGAACCTGCGTGACTTCTCTCCTTCTTCATTAT
>NZ_JBFTSN010000039.1:0-33424 GCF_056400045.1 Paenibacillus sp. 01L418 | reverse complement strand
AATCAGCTCTTCTCTCTCCTGCTGCAACAGCTCTTCTGCCGACTTCGGGATTAACAACTGGTGCGTAATTTCAAAGCTGGCTTGAAAAGGTGTATCTTCCGTTATGCGTATTTCGGCTTGAAGACCTCTCGTTGTCAGCGGGACGTCACCGTTTGGCTGGCGGTACATATACTCATTACCGATGTCTCCTGTATCTTCATATATACACTGATTACGTAGCACTTCATTCGAACGATGATCAACAATAGTCAAGGAACCGTCATCAGCGATCGTTACGGTCAAATAATCATTGCCCATCTCTCGTTCATTTCTAATTAGAGAGCCTTCTTCAGCTTGAAGCTGTTTAGAGTAGTCATTTCTAATCAGCGCATAGGTTCTGTAGCCAAGTGCTGGTACACCGTGCGCCTCAAATTGAATACGTACTTTTCTAGCAAAATAAGGCTGACGGAACTGATCCTCGGGCAAATCGTATCCGAATTGTACGCCTAGATCTTCTATGCTGCTGGAGACCTTGCTGCCCTCTGACTCCACGAGGTGTAGGCCTGCTAAATCAATTTCCTTCAGTCGCTGCTTCATCGTATAAAAATCTATTCCACTATTGAAATAGATGCGCTCGATCTCAACATCAGTGGAAACAACACCAGAACGCAGCCAGCCCGTTGTATTTACAACAACGAATGTAGAGGCAACCTCTCCAAAGGAAGCGAATCCGCTCGTATCTACCTTCGAAGCGACTGCGGATAAGCTGTCTTCGATTATGCTCTCGGCGACATGCTTGCTTTTGGCGAAACGGGTCACCATCTCTGCATGGACTTCATCGACACTGCATCCGCAAATGCTGTCATGCGGATGGTTTTGCATCAGTGTTTTCCAAGCATAAGTGAATAGATGATGAGGATAAGCATGGCCTGTCAAATAAGCAAAGGCTGCTATCGGTTCGGCCACTTTCTCCAGCAGCGTCTGACCTGTTTGGTTCATTTGCTTAAGATAGATTCGCGAAGATGCAGTATTAACTAGCGTCGACCAGCCATCGGTATGCTGGCTTCTTAGTTCACCCTTAACGATGGACAATTTCTCAGGAAGTGATGCGGTTACCGCACTAATATAATCTTCAAAATTCGAATGGACAAATTGATATTCCGGAAATAGCTGCTGCGCTGTCGCAATAGCTTGTGCTACATCCGTCTGCACCGGCTGATGATCGCAGCCATTCATCATGAGCCAGTGGGGCGTTGAAGCATACTCGGCGACATCCTTTAATTTACGCTGCCAATAAGCACCTGCAGCTTCAGGATCAGTTGGAATTTCATTGCCGTTGCTGTACCAATTGGCGAACAGAATGCCGATCACTCTTGAGCCGTCAGGAGCCTCCCAAATCATCTCGGAGAACGGTGATTCGTAGGCTTTCGTTTGAGAAACTTCATTATTAAAGCCAGTTGGCTTCACACCGCGTCCGAACACAGCATTCTCGATCCCTGCTTGCAGCATCAGCTGCGGTGCTTGCCCAATGTTCCCGAACGAATCCGGAAAATAACCCACCTTTGCAACTTTGCCGAACTGCATAGCATCTCGGTGTCCATAAACGAGATTGCGTACATTTGCTTCACCGCTCGTCAAAAATTCATCCTGCAAAATATACCACGGTCCAATATGAATGCGTCCTTCGCGAACATACTGCTCAAGCAGCGCTCTTTTTTCCGGACGAATTTGCAAATAGTCTTCTAATATAATCGTCTGGCCATCAAGATGGAAGCTTTTGAAATCCGAATCTCGCTCCAGCGTCTCAAGCAAACGGTCGATGAGCGCAATTAATCTAACATGGTGCTTCTCATATGGCAAGTACCATTCCCTGTCCCAATGGGTGTGTGAAATGATATGAACAGTAGTAGATGATATCAAAGTATCCTTCTCCATTCTCTGTTTGGGATGAAAGCAAAGACGCTGCTCCACGTTCTTGCCTAATGCCGATTAATGCTCACTTTGCTTGCGTTAGCCTACGATGCCTGTACGCTCTACACTTTCTACGAAATAGCGCTGTACGAACAAGTACATGATGATAAGCGGGAGCATAAGCAGGAGAACGCCTGTATTCAGCAGCATGGATTGATACACAAGATCGGGTTCTTTGCCAAGCACAGAGCCCATGTCTGCTAATTGCGTTGACAATACTTTTACTTTGCTGAGAAACAACGAGACATAATAGCTGTCATTCCACTGCCATACGAAGGAGAACAGCACAACCGTAACGATAGCAGGAACGGCATTCGGCAGCATGATCTTATAGAAGGTTTTAAAAACACCTGAGCCGTCAACAACGGCCGCTTCTTCAATCTCCTTCGGAATGCCTCGGAAAAATTGCCGAAAAATATAAATATATAGACCGTTTTTGAGCCCCATTCCCGTAGCGGATGAAATTAGGAAAGGCCAAAAGGTATCAATTAGATTAAAGCTGTCCCTCTTCGAAAACAAACCTACTAAACCGAACATATCAAAGTACCTGTACGTTAAATATAGCGGAATCATAATCGTCTGCGGCGGTACAACAATGGTGAATATAACGAATCCAAAGAGGATGCCGCTGCCTTTAAACTTCAACTTTGCAAAAGCGTATGCCGCTAGCGCACAGGATGCGAGTTGAATGGCAGTCGTTCCCGCCGATATCAAAAACGTATTCAGTAGAGTAGCCCAATAGTGGGTCGCTTCCATCGCAATTTTAAAATTGTCCAACGTGAAGTTTCTAGGAATCCACAGCACCGTCGGATCATAGATATCAATTTTGTTGCGGAATGCGACCGAGAAACGAAGAAATAGCGGAAATAATATAATAAAACAAAAACCAGAAACGAGTACTGACCTTAGCAACGTCCATAACAATCGCTTCGATCTCTCGACCGGATTATAGTGGCGGTGAAACCTTTCCGCGTGAATGGCCGGCAGCTTCATGGCCTCTCCTCCTTCTCAATCGTAGTAAAACACTTTTCTCGAAATGATGCCCGCTGATAGGCTGAGTACTATAGCGACAACGATAAAATACACCCAAGACATCGCTGCGCTCTGCCCGAACTCAAACGTTTTGAATGCCGTTTCCGAAATAAGTGCGTTAACCGAATTGTTATTGAATGAATCAATAATGGAATAAATTAAATTCGTCAGAATAAGCGGCGTCATCATTGGGAATGTAACTTTCCAGAAAATCTCATAGCCCGTTGCCCCCTCAATTCTTGCAGATTCGTACAGTGAGGGAGAAATGGATTGCAAGCCCGCAAGAAAGATAAGAATTTGGACGCCAGAGGAGCTAATAATTTCATAGATTCGGTCAACCGCATCCGAGATATAATTTACGAATACAGGCGCCAAGCCGGACTCCATCATCATCTTTTTCAGCTCGAAGCTCTGCATAAGGTTTCCGCTTCCGCTAGATGATGAAGAGCTTCCAACAAAGCTGCTAATGTCCATATTGGCTATAGCCGCAGATGCTAGAATGACGGGTAGAAAAAAGACTGCCCTTGCCATCGCTCTTCCTCTGAACTTCTGATTCAATAGCACCGCTGCAAAGAGACTGAATACGATGATGATTGGCACATTAACGATCATATCTGTAACCGATTCAGTCAGCCTGCGTGGAAAATCTGCATTTGTCAGAAATAGATGACGAAAGTTTGCGAAACCCTCATACTTTACTGCGAAGCCGCCTTCAACCAAACTTATTGAGCTTAAGCTGAAACGTAAGGATTGAATGAGCGGCATGATAAACAGCATGACTAATCCCAGCATTAATGGCGTGGCGAACAGCACGCCGCACCATGCTTTTTTCTGCGCCAAGGTCAATGGCTTATTGAACATCTGCCTCACCGCCTACCTGATAACTTTGAGCTGCAAGCTGCATGCCCTCTACTGCTATCGCCTTATTATTGTAGTTGATCGTAATGACATAACCGTTCTGAAATGTCGTTTCCGCGACGCCCGGCACGATTTGTCGATGCTTCACAATGACCTGATTCCGAACCTTTGACAATACGCCATTTGCTTCCTTATAGAGCTGCACCGCTTCATCAAGCCAATCTTTGTAGTTCAAAGCATAAAGGTTATCGTAGTCGGTGTCCTTCACTTTCGTTGAGTCACTGGCGKACCATTGATAATATAAGCTCGAGCCCGTTTCCAGCGCCTTCAGCATCGATAAACGAGGATTTTGTTTATCATCCATGTTGTAAGGTGAGCCAGCCAAATCATAATAGCCATGCAATGCAATTTGATAAAACGGAATATCCTGATCTGTAATATTCATCAGACTGCTCTTGGTCGGTGCGTTAACGATTACATCTGCATATGGCAAGCTGTATGCGTTGCCGCCATTCACCATGATCGATTGCGCCTGAAGGCTCAGCTTATTCGTCTGTGTCTTAATCATTTCCAGCGCTTCCTGACGGGTTATCGTTTTATCCGGATTGTAATCGGAATTGACCTGATTTCCCATATCTCTTAGCGATAATCCGTGCAGGCCGAGCGCATTGTAATCCGCCAGAAAACCGTTTATTTGCTTCGGCAGCGCAGCAGGCGATAAGATATAGTGGGAAAATTTTGAAGTATCCTGATCGTACATAACCGGATTATATTGATAAACCTTTGCTTCTCCGCGATCAAGCCATGTAGCCGATCCGCTGGAACCTTTGTATTTTTCCAAAAAGGCTGTATCCGGGTAGAAGCCGATCCCGTTTTTCTGTGCAAAATCAGCTAGCTCACGAAGCCCTTCTTTGCCTCCCAGCTTATTCACGACTTTGATACTTGCTGGCGAGCTGTGCCGAATACCATCATTAAACCACCCGACATAACGTAAATCGATATGGTCGATATCCGTATCCATCAGCTCTTGCAGCAAGTTTTTCGCTTCAGAAAAGCTGGTTAGCGATTGTGTTGCTTCATACGGTATTCCGAGGAATGATTTATCTACCCGGAATGCTCCTATCAGCTCCATCACAAACGGCGAATCCTCGACTTTATCCAGCTTTTGTATATTGAATTTATTGATTAAGTAATTGCGATATTCAGCAGCCATTCCTACATAATCGGAGGTTTCACCGCTAAGGAAGGAATATCTTATGGATAAGTCGCCGTCATACCTTTTCTTTTGGAACATCGGCACAGAGCTTGTTTTTGTCCCCGACGTAAGCGTGTAAAAGTCCATTGATGAAATTTGAAACTTGCTGCCAACGGTATTATAGGAGTCATTTCGTCCGCTTACATCTGCTGTGATGCTTGCCATCGCATCACCATTTTCAATGATTCCAAATAAAGCATGGTCGGATCGCTTAAGCCCAAATACCGGCAGCCTTGTCATCTCATTCGTCTGTATTTTCTCTTTCACATTGTACGTACCGTCATTGCCGTACACAGGCAAATTGTAGGGTTCCGCTTGGTGCTTTCCGCTGTTCAGCTCAATTAGAGCGCCTGCGCCGTCAGGCACGAACAAGTATCCCGATTCCTTCACACCAGCAGCGCCAAAATGTTTAAGCACCTGTACGCTGGCAATTGGATATTCCGCATTGAATTGCAGCTCCTTACCCGGAATCGTTACAACAAGCTGCTCATTATCCAGCGTATACTGAATTGGAATCGTAAATTCTGCCCTTGCGGCTGATGCAGCGTCGGCTGCGCCGTTCTCTTCGTTATCCTGCTGCGCATCCTCTGCTGTGTAGCCCGCAGCTTCGAGTGTCGCAGAGATTTCCTCCGCTACGTAATCCTGCAGCTTGCGGACGACATAAATTTGTTTTGCCTCATCGAAGCTGAATTTGTATTCAACACTTTTCCTCAGCTCTTCATCGGCAATCTGATCCAAGATTTGCTCTTGAAATCTTTTTTTGCTTATTACCTTTGGAATATTAGCGAAACCTTTGGCAATATTGCCTATTCGATAAACGACTTTGATCCCGTTCTCTTCGTCCGTTATTTCAAATTGCTGCTTTGCGACGCTATCATCATAGCTGTTGAAAGCATTGACCTGCCCTTTTTCATTGTAGTAAGTAAGCAGCACCTGTGAGGATAGCTCTGAATGGTACAAAGGCGAAGCTTTCTGATCCTCGCTTCTCTCAACCGGGTTTGAAAACCAGACGTAGCTGTCGCGTTTGTCCTTTAGGGCAATTTCTGCTGTTTCACGGTTGATATAGAGCTGAAGCGCGTCATTTTCTTTCACTAATTCCATCGCCGACAACGCTTGCAGCTCCTTATCCGTGTTGACCGCAGTTGATTTACGTCCTGCTCCAATCACCCGGTCTTCCTGCTGATCAGAGACGGCCTCGGCTTCTTTTGTGCCGAGGTTTATCTGCGCTCCAGCTTCTTCCTTCTTGCTGCAGCCTGCCGCACTTGCAGCAACAACGCTCGCAAGCAGTGCCGCGAACAGGATGCTGGACATCTTCCTCTTACCTGTCACGACCATCTCTCCTTCCCGCACACTACAATCTGAACGATAATTCCTTATAGACAGAAATGGCGAAGCTGATCATCTGCTGGAGCATGCTGAATAATAATACCCCGATAAAAACAATAATTCCGATGACAACGAGTGTAAGCAGCATCGTCATAACCGTTTTCCCAGCTGAATATTGATGCACCGTCATCGTACCTGTGAACAGCAGCCACGCTGACCAGATCAGGGCAACCCCATCAAGCAAATAATAGAACGAGCTTTCGCTGCCTGTAATTAAATTGCTGTACAGCGTTTGAGGCAAATAAATGATAACCAATGGCATCATCGCATAAGCTGTCGCCATCACAATTTCCTTGAATTTACCTTCACCATCCATCAAGGTCGTTAAGGACCAGTTCGCAACACACCACAGAACAAAAGGCAATACGATAAAAGTTAATTCGTTCAAGCTGTTCAATTGGCTTGGGTTGTTGAAATTGACGACGAAGCCGCTGTATTGCCGCTTAATAATGGTGAAGATGACAAGCAGAAACACAATGCCTAAAGCGAGCTTGAGCCTGCCCTTCTGCTCGTATTTCATTTCCCAGAAGCCATTAAAGGGATGCATCATCGTGTAGAAAGGATTTTTGATARTGCCGAACTCCTGAAAGTGCTGGCCATTCACCTTTCTCCGATTCCACTTCATGAGTGCAAAACCAAGTACAACAGCTAGTGCAACAACGAAAACAATAGTGCCAAAATGCGCCAGCACGATGCTTTTTCGATAACCCTTAAAGGCTTCGGAGTAATACTCTCTGTTGTTCCCAAGCTTGAAATAAGACATCGCCTCATGGTATTCGCCTTTTTTGAGCAGAGATTTGCCGATGCCTAAATAGGCCACCTCCACATTTCCGTTTAGCTGAAGCACCTTCTCCCAAGCGGCTGTGGATTGCTCTGTTTTGCCATGATAAAGCGAAATAACGGCTTCCCTAATCAAGCTGCCATAGCGGGTTGGCTCAAATGCGGTCAATCGTCCGTTATCTTTATCTAGCACAAGTATTTGATCATCCATAATTTCAATGGCAGAGGGGGTACGGAAATTCTCCTGCTTGCTTCCTAACCCTCCAAACACGTACAGCAGATTTCCATCCTTGTCGTAAGTAAATATCCGTCCCCGCTTAGAATCAAGCGCGGAATACATGCCAGCTTGATCCGCAGCCACATCGATGAATATGGAGCTGCCCGGGTTGGTCCCCGTCTTCAAAGTGCCAATATCACCCTTGGGCGGAAAATAACCCTTGCTCCGCAAAATATCAGCTCCCGATGGATTCAGCCGTTTGATCGGCCGGTTCGAATCCTCTTCTGAGGTTGAGGTGTAGATGAACCCGTCCTCGTCAAGATCGAGATTGTTAAATTCAAGCGGTATGAACTGCTCCATTTGCTGTCTCTGTGCTTTGGTCGATATCCGTTTCCAGAACAGATCAATCGGGCTGAACTTTACGCGGTTCGTTCCAATAAAGCCGATAAACTGCCCTTCATCGTCAAACTCCATCATTCCTTCGTAAGACCCGCGGCTAACGACTAATATTCGCTTCGCTTTATCAACGGCTACCTTAATTGGCGCGTACTGAAACCCTGGCCGCAGCAGCGTTGATTTAGGCTCGCCTATTGCTCGTATGAACTTACCCGCAGTATCAAATACGACAAGTCTTCGGTTGAGTGTATCTGCCACATAGATGAGACCATCGTTTGTGCCAAATACCCCCTCCGGCTTATTCAGCGCATCTTCTTTTCCTTCATTATCAAATTTGGAAATGACCAGTTCTTCTTGAAATTCCTTGTTCAATATAATGATTCGGTTATTGCCCGTATCCGCAATGTATATTCGCTCATCCTTGCCAACGAACATATCCATTGGCGAAGCAAGACGTCCACTGCTCCAGTTGTCACCGTAAATGACTTGCTCCATTTTGTATGCATTCGGCGAGGGCACAGCATCTCCCCAATAGGAATACTGATAGGTATCTATTGCGGCTTCTGCAACAGGAGCGGCCGCACCGATCATGAGCGATGCGATAAATAACGCGGCGATGATTCTCTTCATCCGTTGCTTCCCTCCTGTTATTCCTTCAAGCCTGATGTAGACATGGTTTGAATAATATTGCTCTGCGTTACGATAAATACGGTGATTGGCACAAGCATCATCAGCAGTGTTACTGCAGCTACCGGTCCTGTTCTAACAAGTCCTCCGCTTGCGATTTGGCCAAAAACGTAATCTACCGTTTTTAATTGCTCGCTGTAAATATACTTGTGGCTCGTTACTGAACCATTTGTCCATAAGCTTTGCAATGAGAAAATGATTAACGTCAGCCAAGCTGGCTTAACGATCGGCATAATAATTTGCCAATAAATTCGGTATTCACTCGCTCCGTCAATTTTGGCTGCTTCTAGCAGAGCATCCGGGATTTGCTCCATGAATTGCTTCATGAGATACAATCCTAGAGTCATGCCGAAAGCAGGCAGCAAGATCGCCCAATACGTATTAATCAGACCAAGCCACGATATGATCATGTAGTTCGGCACTTGTGTAACGTAGGCGGTAAACATAAGGGAGAGTACAACGAGCGAGAACAACACTCGTTTCCCCGGAAATTTAAGCTTGGCAAGAGGGTAAGCCGCTGCCGAAGCAAAAATGACATGCCCCACGGTGCCCACGATAGCAATGAAAAAAGTATTGAATACGTATCTTGAGAAGGGCACCCATGAATCACTGAATATACCAAGCAAATCTCTGAAATTTTTGAAAGTAGGATTTCGAACGAACAGCTTTGGAGGAAAGGAGAAAATTTCATCCAACGGCTTAAATGCATTGCTGATCGTAAACACAAGCGGCAATGCCATAAAACAAGCGACGCCRCCAAGCAGCAGAAACAGCAGTATATCGACTGACAAGGAACGATTCAGCCTCTTTGACACTTTAAAAGATCGTTTCATCCCTCTACTCACCCACTTTTCCGAGCAGCTTCTGCGTTAAGAGATTTGTAAGGAGCATGATACTGAACAATACCGTGGCAATCGCCGACGCATAACCCATCTCATACCGAATGGATCCGTAATCAACCAAATGGGTAACAATCGTGTGTGCTGCGTAATCCACACTTGGAAAACCGATCATATAGATGGAGATCTCTGCGATGGAGAACGCCAACGTAATTTGGATAACCGCACCAAACATCAGCTGTGGACGCATAGCAGGCAGTGTTATGAACCATAATTCCTGCCAGCGGTTGCGAATGCCGTCAATGCTTCCCGCTTCGTACAGGGTGCGATCTACATTTTGCAGCCCTGCGATAAAGGCTAGAAAGGATGTGCCGAGACTTAGCCATAGCTGAACGAGAATGAGAATACCCAGCACATACCTCGTATCTTGCAGCCACTGAATCGGCTCCATAATGAAGCCCCACTTCATTAGAAAGGAGTTCGCATAACCATAAGAGTCGCTTGCGAACAATAGCTGCCAAATCAAATAGGTATTGCCCGCAATCGATGGCGCATACAAGACGAGCGTAAGAAAAGCTCTTATCTTCGGCCTTAGTTCGTTAATAAGCCATGCAAATAAGAAGCATGCCAAGTAACTAATCGGCCCCGTAATGGCCGCGAACAAAAACGTGTTTTTTACCGCAATCAGAAAAATATCGTCTTGAACGAGTAATCTTGAATAGTTTTGCCAGCCAATCCACCTAGGCTTCTCAAGAAAATTAAAATTCGTAAAGCTAAGCAGCAGCGATAATAGCACAGGGAGTACAGTAAATGTGCAGAAAATAATAAAGTATGGTGCCAGCAGCACATAAGCGTGTTTACTTTTTTTCATTTCAACAAACATGCGCGTTAATTTTGGCTTCAGCTCTTTCCCGTGAGCTAGAATACGTGAATCGCCTTTCCCCCTTGTTACGGGGCGGGCTGCTAACTGCTGTTTCATTTAAGCCCCTCGTTTCTAATAAGGAAGATTAAATTCCTTGCGCTTTAATGTAATTTCCTCATTCATCGCCCTTACATATTTGTCCATCGTTTCACGCGGATCTTCTCCTTGAACGACAACACGGCGGAATGCATTATCGATATTTCTGCCTGTCAAATATCCACCCGGAACCTCTGGTATGCCCTTAACCCATTTCATTTGCTCCTGCAGCATTTGAAAATCCTTCGTTGGCCAAGGAAGTGAAGCTAACGCTTCCATATTTGCCGTTGGGTATCTAGCAGCAGCACCCATTCGAATTTCCATTTGTCTACCAAAAGCAACCTGCGTGTCTTTGCCTGTCCACCATTTCAAGAAGGTCCACGCCTCTTCTTTGTTTTTCGCTTGCTTGAACATAATCGATGCCGAGCCTCCGCTGCCTACCTCGCGGTGGAAGGAACCATCGGCAGCAGCAACGCCTGGAACAGGCGCAAATGACCACAGCCCTTTGATCTCAGGTGCAAAAACAGTCAGCTTGTTATACATCGTATAATCGACGATACCGATTGGCATTTCGCCTGTTCGGAAGCGGTTTGCGAAATCAGCTGCGATTGGAATTTTATAATTGACATAAAAATCGGTCCACTTCTTGAACTCCGAAATCGATGTCTCTGAATCCAAATCACTCGATTTACCACCGTCCTTATAAAACTGGCCGCCTTGCTGAAGCAGAAACATCGCAAATGCAGGATTGGGCGGAAGCGTCATAATATTCGTCGTTGCAAGCTCATTGCCAATGGAATCAAGCGGTTTTTGTGGTAAACCAAACTGCAAGTTATGCTTCTGGAGCGTAGGCAGCATATCATAGACATCCTGCCACGTTTCCGGCACTTTCAAATGCAGCTCATCCTCCAATATATCTTTTCGGAAAAACATCATCGGAAACGTTTGCTGCTCAGGCAATGCGTAATAGCTTCCTTTATATTCATAAGGCACCATGGCGCTTGCTAGAAACTGCTGCTGTACTTCCGGATAATCTGGAAACGCAGATAAATCCTGAAGAGCGCTGCGGCTCGCGTAATTCATCGGCAAGTCGTTGCCAACCTGCAAAGCAACATCCGGCCCTTTCCCCGAGACGGTTGACGGTAGAAGCACATCCGCGCTTACGAGTTTTAAATTCACATGTATGCCCGTCGTACTCGTAAAACGATCATCTATCAATCGTTTAATGACTTGTGCTTGGTCACGAGCCGATGTTACCCATACAGTAACGCTTTGCTTCGTCTCTTCTTCATCCGAGAAATCATCGTAGTTTTCACTAAAGGATGCTGCGAACGATTTGATCCCTGTTAACATCTTTGCCCATCTGGTTGCTTCGGGCTTCGGCAGCTTTGCTTCTGGCGAGCTAACGATCAAATAATCCAAAGCAAGCGGCTGTTCATTGATCGTAAGCATCCATGAGCCAAGCGCGCCAACATTCGTCTTAAATGCTTCGATCCGTGATGGCACGGATTCCGGGCGGCCCGCCATGTCCTTAAGCTGATACGCTAGTCTATTAATAATCGCTGTACGGTCATTTCCACTCTCGGATGGTCCTTCCATACTGCTCGCAATGCTATAGAGCAGCTCGCTTTGTTTCTCAAACACTTCAATCATTTCAGGGATGCGCTGTTCCAGATTGTAATCACGAAAGGTATCCGGAACGGTACCTGTATAGCTGATGATTTGGCGATACATGGCATTTAGCTCAAGAATGCTCGTTTCCACCGATCGCAGAATTGGCGCCAGCTCGCCCAAAGTCACTTCCATCCGCAACCGATGCTTGCCTTTAGTGAGATGGAATAAATAAGGCTCATCTTTGCTCGTTCCCAAAACATTCATTTGCCAAGAATGGTTATATGGAAACTGAACCTCTTTCAACTCCTTAAAGGGCAGCTTCCCATCTATATAAATGGAGCGCAGCGCAGACATGCCATTCAAATAGTTTTGACGGTTTTTCAAAGCGATTTGATAGAGCCCTTCTTGCTCTACTTCAATTTCCCATTCAATCCATTGTCCCGGCATTCTCCATGCCCATCCACCCATTGCATTATTGCGAAGCTTTGATACATGGTAAGGTTCGACCGCGGGAGAAGAACGATCATTATAAGGCAGCAAGCTTGGCGTAGATTTGTATAAAGCTTGCTCTGCTTGAAGCTTGATCGAAACGTCTGCAGCCTGCTTTAGCCCATCTTCTTTATACTTGCTGGCAACCTCTGCATATGTAGGAGCAATTTCCGGTGCAGACAGCTTCAACCAATCGATGACGAGCGGCTCTTTAACCGAAGTCAGCGTCAGTGTATGCTGGCCTCTCGAGAAATAAAATAAAAAAGGCTCTTCATAAAAGCCCGTGTTATCTTTAATTAAGCTTTCCTGCCACATATACTCTTCGATTTGGTTAGGCAGCAGATCATTTCCCCTTGCATCGCGATCGAAGCTTTGCTTCTCGTTTTTCCATATTCGATTGAAGGTTATGCTTCTAGCTTCATTAAATGGCGATTCCCCATCCACTAACAGCTCCCTTTCAATATCTGAATCCTTGCCCGGCTCGCTATAAAAATGTATACCGAGATTGTATAGTCCTTCTTGCTTAACCTCGAATGCCCAGGAAATCGCACCTGAATCTTCCGTGAGAACCGCTTGCCCCTCGTTGCCCGCTCTATTCTCAACGATAGAAACTTCCATTCCCTTAACTTCGCTGTAGCTCTCCCCTTCGATTACAATCGTATCGTTAGCAGCCAGTTGAATAGGATCATATTTAGACAAGTATTCGTCATAACCACCCTTTTCATATGGCGCATCTAAAGCCGTCGAATGGGTATTCCGATTGCTTGCCGATGTTCCTTCAGCAGTAACCGTGCCATTTAGTGCGGACTCCTGAAAAAACAAGGAGACACAAACAGCTAGTGACAGAAGCAATAACGAAATGACTTTAACGCTTGGTCGCCGCATCGTTTCCCCCTCCTCCCTAGCAGGCTCTCTATTAAAATAGGAGCCTGCCGAGAGTTTTTGACAAAATTTTATTTGTTGTCTTGAAGCAATTTGTTCATGTTCGCTTCAAACTGCGGTTTGATTTTGTCAACTGCAGTGGACGGCGATACTTTGCCTTCTGTAATTTCTTTGACGACACCTTCAAAGAGCTTCTCGCCATCTGGAATGCCATAGTAGGAGATATACTCAATGTTGTCGGCCATCTGTTTCCGAGTATCGAGCGACTCTTTACTTGGGTAAGAAGTTTCCCATGACTCATTGGCTAGCTTTCTGCCCTCTTCATGAAGACTAATCTCATCAAGAATTTTCACAGCAACCTCAGCATTTTTCGAATATTTAGCTACCATGAACATATTGCCAAACGGTGTGTAGGAAACATAGCGATCAGCCTTAGGGCCTTTCGGGAAGAAAACATAACCAAGTTGTTGATCCTTCATACTATCGACAAACGTGCCAAGCTCCCAGCTGAATCCTGCATAGATAACGCCTTTGCCAGCGATGAATTCTTTCGCTGCATCCTCAGGAACCGGCTGCATGATCGATTTATCTGTGTTGTAGAGATCAGAAATGAACTGCAAGGACTCAATCGCATTTTCACTATTCATAGCGAATTTGTATTCTCCACTTGCATCCTTGTCCAGAGCCCCGTTGTTCGTGTAGACCATTTGCTCTGCAAATGCTTTAACTTTACCGTAAGCCCCGGTTACGCCAAATACATCTGTTTTTCCATCGCCGTCTGTATCCTTCGTTGCTGTTTTTGCAAATTCACGGAATTTATCCCATGTCCATTCGCCTTTTTGTTGAAGCTCGTATGGATCCTCTAGGCCAAGCTTCTGAACGAGCGTTTTGTTATAAAACATGCCGTACGGAGAAGGAGCTGAATCCGTCATCCCGTATTGCTTGCCGTCATAACTTCCTCCAACCTTCATCCAGCTAATATATTTCGGATCATTCAAATCCAAAAATTCATCAACTGGCTGAATGAACTGTTTGTTCACAAGCTGTGGAAACGCCCAGAAAAGCTCGATCCGAACGATATCCGCAAACGGTGTGCCTGAGAGAGAGGTCGTCGTGAAATTTTCAATATACTTTCCATAGTCGCCGAACTTTACAAATTCAATTTTGCCGTTATATTTTTTCTCCGCATCTTCAATCAATTTGATTTGTGCTTCTTCTGCGGGACCTTTTTCTTCTACTAATCTTGGATCTGCTCCGTCGTACCAAACGCCGATTTTAATCGTCTGACCTTTTAAATCGTATTTGTTCTCTTCCGGCGCCACAGTCGCTTCTGTTGTTGGTTCAGCATTTGTCGGAGAAACTGCATTCGTTTCTTTCCCTTGATTGCTGTTAGCACCATTTTTTCCGGAGCATCCTACAATTGAAACCATGAGTATTAATGCAATGACTGCAAACGAGCGTAATTTTAGCTTTTTCATTTAAAATCCCCCATCATTCATATTGGATTGAAATTTTAAAAAGACATGATTACGAAACGCTTTAACCAAGCTCTAGACAGAAATACCGAACAGCCCTCCTTAACGGCATAATAAAACCAGTTATAAAGCGCTTACATTCTTCGCAAGCAAAAATAACCGATATATCCATTTTTGTACAATCGGTTCGTTCTCAAGGTGTATCACTTTAATTACAAACCGATTTGGCTATGTAATTAGATATACCTTTTAGCCTGCTTACAAAAGTTATTATAATCGCAATACTATTTTTTGTAAACAATGAATATACTTAATATAGTAAAATACATTATTGATTATACCAAATAAAAAAGCTGGCCATTATGGCCAGCTTTTTACACTAAAATGAATGACGCAGAACAATAGATTGCCTATACCGATTTGACCGAGGCTTGATCATCTACCGTCTGCATGCCAATGGACTCTCTTTCTACCACACGAACGGGAACCTGTAATTTTTGCGGTGAAAAATCAGCTCGTTCAATTCGATTAACGATTAATTCAGCCGCTTTACGGCCTATTTCGTTATAATCTTGGGCTACGGTCGTAAGCGGAACCTCTACATGCTGCGCAATGATATGATCGTCGAAGCCGGCAATTGAAAGCTGTCCTGGAACTTGCAATCCCATTTCAATCGCGTTTTTAAGAAGATCGACGGCAAGGTGATCATGCTCAACTTGAATCGCTGTTACTCCAGCCTGAATCAGCGAAGCAATCATTGATTTATAGAAGGTTTTGCTATTTGTTTCATCTACTTGTCTATAGAAATCCGAAACGATTAAGTCAGGATCAATCGGAATTTTGTAATCCTTCAGCGCATTGCAGTAGCCTTGATACCGGTCGCGCACCGAACTGCGAAATTCGATGCTGATGCTGGAAACAAAAGCAATTCGCTCATGGCCAAACTCAAGCAGCTGCTTCGCGATTTCATAACCGCCTTCAAAGTTATTTGAAGTAACGCTCGTAATCGGAATGCCTTCAAAGTACTGATCAATCGTCACAATCGGGTAGTCGTTCCAATAAATAGCATTGATTAAATCGATATTGCTAATGGTGCTGATGGGATACAATATGATGCCGCTTGAACCGTTTTTAGGAATTCGAACGAGCAGCTCCTTCTCTTTGTCCCTGCTCCAATTGCTGTTATGAATGCTTAAATAATAACCTTTATCGTCCAAATAGTCCGATGCTCCGGTTATATAGTCCGATTCATGTGTCGCCATATAAGGAAGAATCATTGAAATAATCCGATTGGCATTTGAGGTGCCTGTATCGGATTCGATATAAATCTCTTGTTTTTTGACGAAGCTCCCGCTTCCGCGCTTCCTGTATATTAGGCCTTCCCGTTCCAGCTCGATTAATGCGCGCTTCGATGTAATGCGGCTAACCCCTGACTTCTCCGCCAATTCCACTTCTGTTGGAAGTTGTTGATCAGGCAAATATTCTCCCGATTTTATCTTTTCCTTGAGATCCTCAAGAATGACCATATACAAAGGTTTGTTATCGGACTGCATGCTCATTCACTTCCAGTCTATCCGTAATGCATTTCTTGTATTGATTATACCAAATCAATTCTTTATAATGCAAATTAAATATACCAACTTCATTCGAGTATACCTGCAGTATTTAGGAGAGGAATGATCATAATTATGAATTCAGACTGGACAACACAGGTTCTAGAAAAATTCGCCTACAAAAGGAGCCTAGCCAGCTTGCGTGAAGAGCAGCTATTCAGCGTTTTTCAGCAGCCCTTAAGCGCGGATGAGCAGTTTGCGCTGCAATTTTTATATGCCTACATGCCTCTTAATGACTTAGCTGATTATAATGGTGAACTTTTTCTTAGCCATGTACAGGCTTCCCTTGCTATTCGGAATAAAGTGCCATGGGGCAGCACGGTGTCCGATCATTTATTTTACCACTTTGTTCTCCCATATCGGGTCAATAACGAGAACATCGAGGATATTCGAAGCTTGTTGTTTAATGAATTGTTCGAGCGCGTTCGAGGACTGTCCATGGAAGATGCCATTTTGGAGACTAACTACTGGTGCCATGAAAAAGCTACCTACATAGGAAACGACCAGCGCACCGTATCTCCTTTAACCATTATCCGTACCACTCTCGGACGCTGCGGAGAGCAGTCCACACTTGCAGTTGCTGCACTCCGCAGCATCGGAATTCCTGCAAGGCAGTGCTATACACCACGCTGGGCCCATTGTGATTCCAATCATGCTTGGGTTGAAGCTTGGGCTGACGGTCGTTGGCATTTTCTCGGTGCTTGCGAGCCAGAAGCAAGGCTAGACCAAGGCTGGTTTAGCGCTCCTGCCCAAAGAGCTATGCTCGTTAATACGAGAGTTCCTTCCAACTATGCAGGCCCCGAGGAAATTACGCTGCAGCATCCTTGGTATACCGAAATTAATTTACTAGACAACTATGCCGTAAACAAGACCATTACGATCAAAGTACTTAATCAAGCTGGTTCCCCATCTAGTGCTAAGGTACACTTCCAGCTGTATAATTACGCCGAGTTTTCTACTATTGTGACAAAGACGACAGATCAAGCCGGGCAAGTTACCCTTACAACTGGACTTGGCAGCTTATATATACACGCTGTTGGCGAAGAAGGCTGGGGCTCTATACTTATCCATACGGGAGATGCGAACGAATTTACAATGGTTATGAGCAAAGAGGAAGTTCGAGGCGGCATTTCAGATATTGAGATGATCCCCCCGCCATCTGTGGACAGCAAGCTGACTTCAGCCGCCACTGAGCAGGAGAAGCAGAAAAATAGTGAGCGAATTCAAGAGGGTTCCCAAATTCGTGCTGCATATGAAGCAACATTTGTTAGCTTGGAGCAGTCTTCTCAGCTAGCTGATCAGCTCTCCCTAAATGGAGATCGGGTGTGGAACGTCCTTCAAAAAGCTAGAGGCAACAGCCATGAGATTTATGCTTTTTTACAAAATCAATCCCATTTATATGGAGAATGGCCGCTTTTGCTGCTGGAATCACTTCATGAAAAGGATTTGACAGATACGTTTCAAATCTCGTTAGATGATCATCTACTTGGTTCTTTGCCGCTGATTGAAAGTCAGGATACCGATTTAGATAAATCTTTTACCAGCAAGTATCTACTTTGTCCGCGTATACATTATGAGATGATTGCACCCTACAAGCATCGTTTCCAAGAGCATTACTCTGAGGCAGAAAAGGAGCTGTATCGCGGTCAACCTGAGGCCATGTACGAACGACTTGCGGGTGAATTTGATATTATCGAAGGCATGAATCATTATAACGGCTCTGCCACGCCGCTAGGCAGCTTTGAATTACAAAAAGGCGATCGGCTTTGCTTCCACATTCTTCTAATCGCAACAGCAAGAAGCATAGGAATACCAGCTCGCCTTGAACCAACTGATTTAAGGCCGCAATACTTTATGCCAAGCCATTGGACTGACTTTTGTTCGGAGGGCACCTCACCGCCAGCACTAGGTTTTGTTCATTTCATCAAAGACATAGCAGCAGATGTAGAAGAAGCCGCCTATTTCAATAACTTCACGATTGCGCGATTTACGAAGGGCATGTATCACACACAGATGCTCCCCTTTGGTAAAAAGGACGTATTCGACGCGCCAATCGAATTGGTATGCGGACAATATCGGCTAATAACCGGAACAAGACTTCCAAATGGTACTTTAAAGGTCCGGCTTGCTTATTTCGACATTTCTCCATCAGCTACAACAAAATTGACATTGAGCTTCCGCAGCAAGGATATGGAAATTCCAATTCTAGCCTCACTCTCCCCTGATGCCATGGATAAGGAGTTATTCTATCCACAGATTAGCATGAAGGCAGCCGTTCAGCCTCGCGGCGCAGTCATCGCTTGGATCGAGCCAGACCGTGAGCCTTCAAAACATCTGCTGAGAGAGCTTCGAGAGCTGGCTCCTGCATTTGAGGCATGGAATGGCCAAGTCATATTGACAGCGGGTGAAGATAAGCTGACCGCATCCTTCTCATTAGAACAAGATGCTGCCTTGCCCCGAAACGCTTCTTTCCACCTTGACCAGTCATACACTGGCCTTAACCTCTTTCAGCCCTTGATCGTGCCGAAGAGGATGGAACAGTTTCCCATCCTGTTTGTTTTGGATAATGTAGGACGAATCCGTTACATGTCAGAGGGATACAAGCTCGGAACCGGCAAAGAAGCGCTTGATGCCATTCATGCGATTGCTAATTCTCATCAGGAAAAAGATTAAGCCGATCCTCGGATGCTGGTGTGTAGCTATATGTACGGCTTAGCTTCACTACTCGGCGATTTGGTCTGCGAATAACGACAGAGGACTCGTCCCATGCTACAACGATACCTTTAACATCATTTGCTTCGATTGCATCTCTTACAACTCTTATCGTCTCACCGCTTACGCGATATTGATCCAATTGCTCTTCACTTATCATTGCAATTCCTCCTGCTTCTATTCTAACCCGTATGATTATTGAAAAACCTCAATGGATGCTTACGCATCACATTGAGGTTTACTTCAAAATATAAAATAATAATAAGGTTTAACTTATACTTATATCATTCTTTACGTTAACCTGCATGCTCTTTCGCGTCGTTCGTTTCATACCACTCATCCAGCACGCGTGATGACATCACCCGTTTGCCGATATATTCGCCTTGACGGTCAGTGAATTGCTCCCGCCATTCAATAGACAATTCATCGCAAAGCTTCACGATAGTGAGCAGCTCTGACCACGCGACATAACGTTTGTACCAGAAAAATTGCGGATGCTCAATCATATAAGGATATAAATCATCAAATTCCGTATGTTTACAATCTAGTGCACGCTCAAAGTGGACTTTAGCATCGCTTAGCTTTGTATACATAAACTCTGCAGACATTTCCCCCATAGTATGTGCCTCCCCTCGATCACTTCTGTACCATTATAAGCGATAATGCCGGATGCGAAAAGAACATTTGCACTGGAACTTATTACTCAAATTTAATTTCACCGTTATCAAGCGATGAAATGCGAACGAGCGGCTCCACACGAATTCCTTGTTCCCGTAATGTTCTTCCTCCAGCTTGAAATGACTTCTCGACAACGACGCCAAGTCCAACTAAAGCTGCTCCCGAGCGCTGAATAATTTTTATCAATCCACGCGCTGCATCGCCGTTGGCAATAATGTCATCAATAAAGAGTACCCGATCTTCAGCCGTTAGAAACTGTTTGGACACCATAATATCAGTCACCATTCCCTTTGTAAAGGAAGGAACACGTTCCACATAAGCATCTGGATCAGCAATTAATGTCTTCTTGCGGCGAGCGAAAACGAGCGGTACGCCTAGAGTATATGCGGTTGCAAAGGCAGCGGGTATTCCCGACGACTCCACCGTTATCACCTTCGTAATTTGCTCCTCCGCGAAGCGCCTTGCAAACTCTTGTCCCATTTCCATTGTCAATGCTGGGTCGACCTGGTGGTTGATCAAAGCATCCATCCGCAGTACATTGCTAGACAATACGGATGATTCTGCTAAAATACGTTGTTTTAAACTTTCCATCTTTCATTACCTCCACCAAAATCCTTTTTGATACCGTACCATAGGTCAGGCAAAAAGTGCAACCCTATTGAAGGGATCGTTTTTAATCCCAAAAAAATCAAGCGAATTCGAGCGAGAAATTTCATATCTACAGTAAAATAGAGAAACTTTTACCACATTTTACACGTCTAATTTAATAACATAACTTTTGAACGAATTTAGCAGCACATTTATAAATATGGTTCATTATACCGATGATATTTCCTATAGGGAAAGGAGTGAAAACCTTGAAAACCAATCGATTATTTACGAAAAAAGCGGCTATGGTCRCGGCAACTTCAACGCTTGCTTTATTGCTTGCCAGCTGCCAGAGCGCATCGACAACCACGCCTGATACTTACACGGATGACACAGCTCCTCTTCTGACCAAACAGACGAGCAAGCCTAACAGCCCTCAGAACTCTTACTCTGAGCTAACGGAAAATGAGATTCAAATGGACGAGCCTCATATGAACAAGGTGGATACGAGCAGCAATACAAACGCTGAAACCTCAGCAGTCAGCAAGTCAGAGAATCCCAAAGCGCCGGTAAAAACCGAAAGTGAGGATGCATTGTGGCAAGCAGACGCGCCTCTTCTCCATGGCGTAGCAATTGGCGATACCCATGCTTCTGTTGTTAAGCAGTTTGGCAATCCGCAAGACAGCTACAAGCTTGAGGAAGAGACGGATCCTGTTACCGTGCTTGAATATGACGGATTTGCAGTTGGAATCAATGCTAAGAAAAAAACACAATTTATAGAGCTTTTTGAAAAAAACATTCAAGCTGGCCTAAGCGGCCTGCAAATCGGCGACAATCCGGAAGCTGCACTGCTTGCACTCGGCAAGCCTGAGAAGCAAACCGCATATTTGCTCACTTACAAAGCAAACAAAGCGCTGCTTAAGCTGGATCTTGATCCCGAGCATAATGAAATCATTTCCATTAAGCTTCTCGCTACCAGCTAGACAGAATTTAACATGCGTAACTAATGTAAAGAGCAAACCAAGGCTGCCATTGAATGAAATACACCACAGCACTACCGCCGCYGCTAGAATGAAGGCCCTCTCTGCTTCTAAATATCCCGTAGAAATTCGTAATATTTTGAAAAAAGTCATGCCTGTCCCCGTTTGGACATACCTTCTAATTATAGAGGGTTTTCGAACGGAGGACGGTAGACGATGTGGAAACGTACTGGGAAAGTATTGCAAATCGCTTCAACTTACATGGGGACAATCGTGGGGGCCGGTTTTGCCACCGGCCAAGAAATACTTCAGTTTTTTACCCGCTTCGGTTACTGGGGTACGGTCACGATTGTTATATCTACCATTTTGTTCATTTGGCTAGGCACCAAGATGATGCTCATTGCAAGTGAAATTAGAGCAAAGTCGTACGAAGACTTAAATAAAGCATTGTTCGGCGACAAATATGGACGACTTATCAGCCACTTCATGTTAGTCGTACTCCTTGGCGTAACCGCTGTTATGCTCGCAGGTGCCGGCACCATCTTTTATGAGCATTGGAATATTTCTTATCAATCAGGTCTGCTTATTACGATTGCCGCTTGTTATTTTTTGCTCCGCAAAGGAATGAATGCTATTCTGACGGTCAATGCGATCGTCGTCCCTGTTATGCTGCTGTTCACTGTACTCATCATAATCAATACATTTCAAACGCCAGGCGCAGACAAGTTCATTACTTTATCAAGCGACCATTCCATCTGGGCCGCTTGGGCTTCACCTTTTTTATATACCGCCTTCAACCTCTCAATGTCGCAAGCTGTGCTTGTACCGCTGGGAGCAGAAATTCGTGACCGCAAGGTCATTATTGCTGGCTCATGGGTCGGAGGAATCGGAATTGGGTTCATGCTGCTGGCTGGTCACATCGCGCTTTCCGTTCATATGCCAGGCATTCAACAATTCGCAATACCGATGGGCGGGATTGCTAGGCAGCTAGGGCCTAGCGTACAGTTTATTTACGTTTTCATTATTTTCGCTGAAATCTTCACGACACTCATTGCAGACATTTACGGCCTCACCCTTCAGCTTCATGAGCGTTTGAAATGGGCTCGGAGCTTGATTGTACTACTTATCCTCGCGATTTGTTATGTAGCCAGCCAAATCGGATTTGGTCCGCTTCTATCCACTCTTTATCCGTTATTCGGCTTGGTCAGCTTGGGCTGGCTCATCTTAATTATCCGCAAACGTGTTATTACTCATTAGAGAGCAGCTGGCTGCTATAAATCATCATATTTGTACGAGTAACGCACCCTCGCAATGCTCGAGCATTGCGTCTCGAACATGCTCATGACAAGTCATAACTATCATTTGCCTTTCACTCGATAAGGATGCGAGCAGCTTGGTTACTGCATGCAGCCTGCCTTTGTCGAAATTAACAAACACATCATCCAGCATAAGAGGAAGCTTCGCTCCACTTGTTGCTTCCTCCGCCAAAGCAAGGCGCATCGCCAAATAAACCTGCTCCGCTGTTCCTCTGCTTAACATTCCGCTGTCGATGAGACGGTGCTCCGCTGTTTCCAGCCTGATTCCCGGTTCTCCTGGCGTTGTAAGTACTCGAATATATTTTCCACCTGTCAGCTCCATCATAAAGCGCGATGCATTGCGAAGCACGACAGGCTGACGCTCTTCTTCATAAACACGTTTAGTTCGGCTAATTAATGCTGCACTAATAGAAAGAACCGCATACCGCTCTGCATCCTTCTCGATCTGGGCAACCGTCATCGCTTTATCAGAAAGCAGCCTTTGATGCTCCGCTTCCTGCAGAAGATGGTCTAGCGACTGCCGCACTCTCCCCCGCTTTTCAAGCTGTTCCTGCTTTTGCCGCTCCAGYTCTTTCAGCTCCGTCTGCGACTCCAAATGCAGCTGCTGCAGCTGCTCTTCATCGTAGCAGCCAAATAAATGCTCGAGCTCGGAAATTCTCTCCGCTGACATGCCAGCCGTTATTTCCAACGCAAGCTTCGACAACTCAAGCTCAAGCGCCGTCCATATGCTATGATGCGAAATAGCCAGCTCATATTGGGCTTCACTTGATAGACCAGCCGCTTCCACTGCAATCAACACTTGGCTCTCTAGCTCAAGCTGCCGGGATTCAGCAGCCTGCTGCGACATGCGCAGCTCATCGCGGCGCGCAATAATAGCGCGCGCTTCTTGTTTGGCTGCAGCATGGCGGCGAATTTCGGCATGCAGCAGGCGCAGCGCGAGGGCTGGGTCAGCAGCCGCTGCTGCGGCCGCTTCCTTGAAATGCCCGCACAGTTCAGCTGCTTGCGCAGCGAAAGCAGCCAGCTGTTTGCCTGCGGCGGCTTGTTTCGCCGACAGCCGGTCATAATGCTGCAGCCGCTGCAAAGCTTGCTCGGCAAGCTCGAATGCTTCGAGCGCAGCGGCCGGCGACATTCCCGCCGGCAGTGAGCGAGCTGCAAGCCAGTCAGCCCACTGATGGGCGATGGCTTGCCTTGCTTGTGCAGCAGCGGCGGCAGCCTCGCTGCGTCCTGCAGCGTGCGCGCGCAGCCGCTCTAGGCGGCGGGCGAGCTCGCTGCTATGGTCGATGAGGCGCTCGCTGCGCTGCAGCGCCTCGAGACGGGCTTCGACTGCGGCGCGCAGCTGTGTGCGCGCTTGTTCCGCAGCGAGCAGATGCTCTGGCGAGCTGTAATGCTTTGCCGCAAGCAGGGCAGCCGCTGCCTCTTGCGGATTATGTACAATCATCTCTAAAGCTTGATGCACTCGTTTTTCTCGTTCATTAAGTTCCGTGCCAGTGAGCACGGCTGCACCGCCGCGCCCTCGCGAACGCCCGCGTCCACGCAGCTGATCGCTGCTCTCGCCTGCTGCTGCATTCCCAGCGCCGCGACTCCGCAGCAGCGCCACAACAACAAACGCAAGCGCCGTTCCCGCCAGCGCCAGCGCAGCAATACCTGCACCGCGCCCTGCTCCGCCAAGCGCGGCAGCTCCAAGCGCCAGCGCGGCTCCGCCCGCTCCTGCCGCAGCAGCCCACCAAGGGCCGGCTCCGCCTCGGCCCGAAGCTGCCGCGCCGCGGCCAGCCGATTCGCTATCGCTTGCGGCTGCAGCGGCTCCGGCAGAGCGCGCCCGCTCGAGCTCCCACTCGCGCAGCGCGCTATCGAGGGCGTTCCACGCCCCCTTCAGCGCATCTCGCGAGCGCGGTAGCACCTCAAATCCGGTGCTGCCCTCCTGCTCGCTGCGCTCTTTCTCCCGTGCGGCGGCAGACCTCGCCTCCTCCAAAGCGATAGACGCTTCCTGCTCCTGCTGCTTAAGCGTCTCAAGCTCAGCCGCGAATCGCTCCTCTCCTCGCGCGTGCTCCAGCTCCTGCTGCCTAGCGCTGCGCACAAAGTCACGATCGGCTATCGTAACGTGAAGCTCCCTCAGCTGACGCTCTGTCCATTCCGGCGCGATGCTGGTAACGAGCCTCGCAATCATCTCATCATGCTCGCGAAGCTCTGATTCCAGCTCTATGCTGTCCTGCTTCAGCTGGCGCATACTCTCAGCTGCCTGAAGCAGAGCTTCCGTCTCATCTCCAATACGGAGAAGCTGCTCATCATAACTTATCGCTTCAAGCTGCAGCTCCATTAGCAGCGCTTTCTGCCTTTGCTTCTCAGCTTCTTCGCGCAGCTCAGCTCTTTGCCTTTGCAGCTCGTCCCATTCCTTCTCCGCATGCGGCGAGAGCTCTGCAGCGTAAGCGACTTGCTCGCGCTCAATCATCAGCTGCTGCTTGCGAATCCACAATGGCCTAGTGGTGCAAGCTTTATGAAGCAGCATTTGCCTTGCTTCTTTTGCTGGCAGCTCCAATTCCAGCTGTTGCAAGAATGCATCCAGCTGGCCCGTCTGCTGCGTCAACTGATTATAGGAGACAATGGCATCTGCGCGCTTCCGAAGCTGAGCATCTATTTGCTCAAGCGTTTTCAAATGTTGATTAATTTGTTGATTAGCTCCGCGAGGCTTAAAGAGAAGATCCATCTCCTGTGCTAAACGCTTCTCAGCTGCTGCTATCGATTTTCCGTTGTCCCACCCTGCTTGATACAAATATTGTCCAAGCTCTTCTCCCGACAATGCGCCGATTTCTTGCAGTTCAGTCAGCGTAATAGCGAACAACTGTCGATACAATTTTTCGCTAATGCCTCCTAGAAACTGCCGTTCCCATTCCGTTTGTGTGAGCGCTGCTTCTTCGAGAGATTTATCTGCTGCAGCAATGACGCTAATGAATGGATCATTTAACAATTCGTCATTGCCAGCTGCATGGCTTAGAGCGCGCAGCTTAAGCTTGCCTAATCCGTCAGCCGCATATCGCTCAACCACGTATGCTTCATCTTCTGCACTTTGAAAAAACATCCGACCGCCATGCTTGCCGCCATTCACCGGTTCTTGCCGCTCATTCGACTGTCCGCGTTTGGCAAAACCAAAAAGCATCGATCGGATAAAGCCGAACATCGTGCTTTTTCCCGCTTCATTTGGACCATATACGATAATGACCGCCGCATCGAGCGGTATTTGCTTCCTATATAGCTGTCCGAAACCGTCAATTTCAGCCTTCAAAAGCTTCATGCTTCCTGTCATCTCCTATAGGCTTTTGCAGATACAAGCTGCACTCGCCCTATCATCATCCGCCACGTTCATGATCATGAAGCAAACCAAGCGTCAGCTCGCGCGCTTGCTCTAGCCAGCGCTCGGGAGGCTCGTCCCAATGATTAAACATAAGTCTGCCAAGCTTCGCATGCCCTGCTGCCGGGCTCACAGCATTTTTGGCAAAATCCTGCCATAACTTCTCATCCTCCGTTAATGCTGCGCTAAATCGAACGAGCTCTCCGGTAAAGCTGTCTTCCACCGCCAGCTCCTCCCAGTTGATCGCAGCCCCTGTATTCACCTCTAGCCCATGCACGAAGATCCATGGTTCAGCTGATGATATCGCCCTGCCTTCCTGCAATTGCTCAAGCAGCGTTCGAACAATCGCTGGCTCCGAGAGCTTCTGATGCAGCAGCCCGCGACCTGTCAAACAAAGTCGAAGCATAACCGAGCGGCCTTCCGCTTCAGCTAATATTCTGTCAATTAAACCTTCCAATTGCTGCAAAAGCTCCTGTTCTGTACTCAGCTCAGAGATGGAGCAGTCATACTCGTGCCACCTGACTTCATCCAGCGGCATAAAGGTCAGCTCTACCGCTCTTGCAGCGGTTACCTCCACCAAGTAACAGCCCTTTGCTCCTACTTCACGCGGATTTCTTCCTTGTGTGTTGCCTGCGTATACGACATGAGGGTATTCATGCAGCACCCTTCGTTTATGGATATGGCCTAGCGCCCAATAATCGAAGCCCTTGCCACCGATCAGCTCGCTCAGCGAGCATGGAGCATACGGGTCATGCGTTCCATCGCCATCAACATTTCCGTGCAGCAGCGCGATATGAAAGGGCGCTTCCTGCTGTATTTGATAAGCCGCAGCTATATTTTCCGAGACGACGCGTTTTCCGTATGACCTTCCGTAAACAAATGCAGCCAGCTCACCGTTAGTACGGTAAGCCGGCCGATATTCCATTTGATCCGCTCCAAATATATGCACGTTTGCCGGCAGTTCTAAGTCTGCTCGCTCGCCATTTAACGGGTCGTGATTTCCATGGATTACATATACGGATATTCCATGCTCCTGCAGCTTTTGCCACTCTCGTACGAGCATAAGCTGTGCTCTGAGCGAACGGTCTGCTTCATCGAACAAATCGCCAGCCAGCACGATAAAATCTACCTGCTCGCGAATGGCGGTCTGCGTTAGCTGACGCAGTGCTGCAAAGGTGGACTCGCTGAGCACCTCTCGCACCTGATCCGGAGCCTTCGCAAGCCCTCGGAAAGGGCTGTCTAAATGCAAATCTGCTGCATGGATAAATCGAAAAGGTACCGACATTTTATAACCGCCTATTCCGATAGAATGAGCCGTTATTCCGGCTTCATATGAATATAAACTTTTTTCAGCTGTGCAATCACTCGTTGAAGTGAATATACCTTTTTGGCTTTATCTGAACCAGACCTTGCCAGATGATAACGATAAGTGGGATCGGTTACGACCTTCTCCAGCGCATCAGCAAGAGCTGTCGCATCTTCCGGCGGTACTAACAATCCATTAACGCCATCTTCGATTTGCTCGGCAATGCCTCCTACATTCGTGCCGACAAGTGCAAGCGAGCATAAAGCAGCTTCTGCGAACACGGAGCCGAAGGCCTCAGCGCGAGAAGGCAATACAAATACATCAAAAAACGGCATAAACTCTTCCGGATGCAGCATATAGCCGTAAAAGATAATATCATCATACAAATCAAGCTCAACTGCTAATGCTTCAAGCTCCTCGCGAATCGGTCCATCGCCAATGATATGAAGAACAAACGGATGACCCTTCTGTTTAAGCTCTGCGCATGCGCGCAGCAGTACATCAAGTCCTTTGGCAGGGACGAGCCTGCACACCGTAATGAGCTGCGTTACCGCATTCTCATGGGATATCGGTTTAAATCGTTTCTCGTCAAAACCATTTGGAATAACCTTTATTTTCTCTGGATGCTTGATATGAGGAGCGATATAGGTACGGAAGGACTCGGAAACGGTCAGCAATTGATCCGCCTTCGCCTCCAGCTCGCCATAAAGACTCATTAGAAATCGGTGTTCAGGTCCGCCCTCTTTAATCTTGCCGTTTAGAATAAGCTCCCGTTCATAGCTGGAATGGATCGTCATCGCAAGCGGAGTATCTGGAAATAGCTGCTTCATGACAAGTCCAGCAATCGGATGATGCGCATGTATAATATCGTATGGTTTTTTGATGCGCATCTTTGTCCACCATACGTAATCTTTATACGTTTGAATATATTTATCGACCATTACATTTCCGCTGTAGATCGTATGATCAAAGGTTTCGAATGTCACTTCTTCCTGCCCTTTGCTTCTTACCCGCTTAGGCAKAGAGAACAATTCCATTTGCCAACCAAACTTAATGAATCTATCTTGAATATACGGGATCATGGAAGAAACTCCGCCCGGCTGCTCCGGTGGAAAAAATAACGCTTGTAAAATATTCATGTGTCCCATCCTTTCAACGTAAAACATGTAATTCAACTATTCGTTCACCGTAAAACATGATATATTAGAACATATGTTTCTGTAAAGCTATTGAAACTAATACTAGATAACGGTGGGTAACTCATGACTCTTACACAATGGCTTTCAGGCCCAAATGGACAACTGCTCTCTTCATCGGCGGTCATCGTCATTCTGATCTTAATGCTCTTCATGTCGGTTCGGCTTTATGTAAGCTACCGCAACAAACGAATTTATCGCTTGCTCATTACAGCCATCCCAATCATTATTATTAAGCAATGCCTGCTCGTCGTGCTCGCTTATCCAGGCTGGTCATTATCACCATTTCTACATTTAGCCTTTACCATACTTCAAATCCTATCTTTTATTATTATAAACTTTGTTTTCATGAAATTATATACTCATCGAACGGCACAGCTTAAAGTCATTCCCTTTATCATTATGAGTATGATGACATTCGTTATTGCAGGCATACAATTTGCGATTATGCCCAATTCGATGGACACGGTCGTTCATGCGCAAGCTTTTACATACCCGGCACTCGATTTCTATGGTTTAATCGTTATTTTCATGATTATGCTTGATACAAGAAGCGCCCACATGAGCTCCAAATATTACGCGAGCTTAATCGTATTTTTTGCAAGCGAGCTCGCTAGGCTGTCGAATGCCTATGTATTTCATGGCTCATTGACTTGGTTGCTGACGATTAGCCAGCTGCTGCCGATTGTGTATTATACCCTATTGTTTATCCTCTTGTTCGAGTGGGTGATCGAGAGGTTGATGTTTACCTATCAATCGTCTATTATGGATGGCTTGACTGGGTTGTATAATCGGCGCCATTTCTCTTCGAAGGCGGAGCAGCTGCTTCAGAGCAACAAGCCGATGGCTATTATTTTTTGCGATATCGACAACTTTAAGAAATTGAATGATACCCATGGCCACCACAAAGCCGATGGCGTACTGAAGCAGGTTTCCGAGATTATTAAGGAAGAATCGAGCGGCATCGGATCAGCCGGCCGTTATGGCGGAGAAGAGCTGCTAAGCTGCATTAGCACGGAGCGCGTAAAACCTGAAATTGTAGCTGAATCCATTCGGCGCAGAGTCGAGCAGGAAACGATGGTTACGATAAGTGTCGGATTCAGCACCTCCAAAGAAAGCAAAGCTGTTCAAGAAATGATTAAGCAGGCTGACGAAGCGATGTACTATTCCAAAACGACGGGCAAAAACAAAGTAACCCCGTTCAAATCATCAGCTGCTTCCAAAAAATCAAAAGCATAAACAATGAAAAGGCACTGATCATAAGGCTTATAGCCTTGATGGTCAGTGCCTTTTTTTTGTTTGCTTCTGAGAAAAGCGTAAGTACTCAATATTCGTCATATGCTTACCATTTTCAATAGCTGTCCTGCCTTCTCGCTGTACCTAACAGCTGCCAAGCCCTATTGTTATCGCTTTGCCGCAGTCGGCTTCTCTAGTGAATAAAGCTCGTCTTCCAGCGTTTGCATCCGCTCAAGCACCGTTTGGCGAGCATCTTTAATCGCATGATTATAAACATGCGGCCCAACCGCTTGTATCATAAAATCAAGCAGCTGCTCCGCCGCAATCGATCCAAGCGTCTCCGAACGCTCCAGCTCGAAATACTGCTGAATGCTAGCAATCAACTGCTCCTTCTGCTCTTTTGGCAGCTTCAACATTAACATATTATTAACCCTCCAATTGTCCTCTCAGAATAGTCACTGCTTGTCCTTGCAAATACACTCGCTCGCCTTCCGGTCTTACCTTCACAATCCCTCCGCGCTCCGATGCCTGATAGCCAGTTAACTCCTGCTTGCGGAGCCTCTTCGCCCAATATGGCGCGAGCGCGCAGTGGGCCGAACCCGTTACGGGGTCTTCATCGATCCCTGTGCCAGGAAAAAATGCCCGAGATACAAAGTCATACGCAGCATCTGTTGAACGGCTTGTAACGATAATTCCGCGGGCGCTCAGACGGGCAAGCATCCCAAAGTCAGGCCGCAGCGTACGCAGTGTATCCTCACTGTCTACCTCAACAAAGTAGTCCATTCGATTGCGGCCAACATATCTCGGAATGAGACCCAGACCCTGAATGAGCTCCTCAGGTGCAACAGCTGCTTCCGGCGGCTCGGAAGGGAAATTCATCTCCATCCAGTCCCCTTTATGCACAGCGGTCAATAACCCGCTTTTCGTCATAAATCGTGCCGTTTCGTGCTGTGGCAGTCTTCCTGTTTCCCATAAGATATGTGCTGTAGCAAGTGTAGCATGTCCACATAAATCAATCTCAGCAATCGGTGTGAACCATCTTAACTCATAATGCTCTGCTCCCTGCTCAATAAATGCCGTCTCTGAGAGATTCATTTCCGCTGCCACCTGCTGCATCCAGCGTTCTGACTGAGGCTCGTCTACAATGCAAACGGCGGCAGGATTGCCTTTGAATTTTTCATTCGTAAATGCATCTACAATATATAACGGATAATTCATTTTTCCAACATTCCTTTCTTAATCCATGTCACGCCAAACAACGATAGTACAGCGCCATATAAGAGATGACCAAGCAACCACCAAATCAGAGCTTGTACATCGCTAGTCGCTGGAGTACGCTCTGAGAGCTGTGTAAGTGGAATCCACGTACAGCATGCGACTGCTATACTCATGCCAAGGCTTAGTCCTATCGGAGCTCTCCAAAGCGACAACAGGGATAAATAAATAATACCGAGTGGAAGCGCAACAACCATATGAAGGATAAATTCAAGCGTCTCCGTTCGTTTATAAGGCAGCCATTCTATGAAATCAATATTAAGAAGCAATACATATACCGCTGATCCGGTAAGGTGCTCAAGCAGCTTCATCGTAAAGCCTAACACGATTCCACTCACAGCACCAGCCGCAATACCAGCAATAACTAGCTTCCTGACATACTGCCGAAACGAGCGCTTATTCCCATCTCTCATAGCTGACATTTGAAATCCTCTTCTCTGAATCTGTTTCAATCCCAAACAAAAAAGTGCTTGCTGTCACAAAATGATCCGGCTCGAATGTTATCCATTCCATACTCCGATTCGTTTGTGTGCAAGCACTTCATATAGGTTATCCTTTGAGCGGAATAAGCAGCTCTACCGGCTCTTCCTCCAAATGATGCTCGTCAATATAAAACAACTCCAGCGATACGGCGTTTTCTTGCTTCTCTAGCCGCAACTCATTTATCCAAGCATGAAGCTGCTCGTACCCTTCGCCGATTCTTTTATTGGAGCAAGCGACCATCGCATAACGATGTTCAGGAATCGTGAATTGTACCATACCAGGAGGCAATTCCTCCAGATGCTGGACTTCATAACAAGCCCAGTAGGTAGCAAACACTTCATTGCCGAAGTACGGACTGTACAATACGGTCGATTTTGTTGCATCATTCAACTCGTGCTTGCGTGTCAAAAACTCGGTCTGCAGCCGAATCGCTTCATCCGGAAAGGATGAATATGGACCGCAGTAGCTGATACCCGCCAAATGAAGCGCAGGTTTTGTTACGATTGAGCAGTTTTCCACGCGATTTCCTCCTTCGAATCTGTCAGGACTTGTGCGCTAGGATGAGCTTTCTCTGCCCATAGTGTAACATGATTTGCAAGTATTTGGATAGTCGTTTGCATGTTAATCCTTTATCGGGATTATTGACAAAGCCGCTAGCCTTGCTCCAGCCGTTTCATAAATTCTTCTACCGCACTATAGCCTTGCTGCTTTAAGTACCAATTATTCGCGGCTGCCTCAATTAAACCTGCAACGTCTCTGCCCGGCTGCACTTGGATTTCAATATGAGGAATTTTCACACCCATATAATCTGTAAATTTGGTTTCCAGCTCTAAATCATTATTGAGTTCATTATCACGCCACTTCGTTAATTCAATATCGAGTACAATTCTCGTCTCGTCTTGAAACGCCTGTCTGCCATACAATCTCACAACATTAATAAGACCAATGCTGCGCAGAGCTAGAAACTCCTTTGTTTTCTCATTATGCGTGCCAAGCAGCGTTTGTGAACTCAGCTTTTTTAGTACAACGATATCATCAGCAACTAACCTAGAGCCCCGTTTGATGAGCGTATGGGCTGTTTCGCTTTTGCCAATGCCTGACTTGCCGCGCAGCAGCACGCCAATGCCAAGCACATTTAAGCAAATCCCATGAATCGATATTTCCGGAGCAAGCGTTTTGAGCAGATAAGCATCCAGCATGCCAAGCAATTGCACCGTTGGAAGCTTCGTTCGCAGCAAAGGAATACCTTCTTGATCGCAATATTTGGTCAAATATTTTAGACCTTCCTGACCCGCAGTAACTACAAAGCAAGGCGGATGATATTTAACAATATTGCCAATATGATGATTTCGTTCTTCTTCACTTAATGAGTGCAGGTATGTAATTTCCTTCCTGCCCAAAATTTGAACATGCTCCTGTGGGAAAAAATCGTAATATCCAACAAATTCAAGTCCTGGTCGATAGGCTCTTGCTTTAGCAATCTGTCGATCGAGCTTATCGGCTCCTGCTAATATTTCTAATGATAATTGCGCTGCTAATTCCCGTACCGCTATTGATTTCATAACATTACGCTCCTTTGCTGTTATCATAAAGTGCTGTTCATATTAAGAGCCTGTCGAGCGATAATGACGAACACCGATGTTCCATACAAGCAGACAAGGCAAAATAAAGAGGATGCCAGCTATTGGCGAAATCATATAGAGCAGTTCATTCCCAGAGGTTCTGTCTAACAAGTAGAGCAAAGGCAAATAATTGACACTTCCGAAAGGGATGACGAACGTAAAAAAACGAGTCACCCATTTCTTATAAATGCTTAACGGATACTGGGCCATCTCTCGCCCTCCATCCGTAAATATATTTGCAATCTCAAGACCTTGAAC
>NZ_JBFTSN010000038.1:0-33515 GCF_056400045.1 Paenibacillus sp. 01L418 | reverse complement strand
CAGTAATTCCTTAGCTCTTTGCACCCTTTTTCTCGTCAAATAATCGCTAAACGTAAGCCCCGTCTGCTCCTTAAAGAGCACGCTGAGATAGCTTGCATTCATATGCAAATGGTCTGCTGTATCGCGCATAGTGAGTGGCTTCTGCAAATTGTCTTTTAAATACTGAATCGCTTCTTGCACCTGCGGGCTGTAGCTGTCTTCTTCCTGCGCAATATCCAGCAGCTTCGGGTCCATTAGCTTCTCCATGCGCTCAATCCGGTGTTTGCTTTCTTCTCTTTTCATAGCAAGCTCTACCGCTTTAATAAGTTTAGTCTTATCCAAAGGCTTGAGCAGATATTCGACCACACCAAACTGCAGCGCCTTCTGCGCGTAATCAAATTCAGGGTGACCCGAAATAATGATGACGACAGGAGGTTGCGGCAGCTGCTCGTTTATTCGCTCCACTAAATCGAGCCCTCCGATTTCAGGCATGCGTATATCGGTGATTAGCAAATTCGCCTCGTTAAGCGTAAGCCACTCCAACGCTTCTATTCCATTGGACGCGATCTCTATCCGATATTGTCCAGCCGACCATGCTTCAAGCACTTTGCGTACGCCTTCCCTCGTTCTCGGTTCATCATCCACGATCAGTATGGTTTTCAATTGGAATTCCCCTTCCATGTTCATTCGGTATCTCAAAGGCGACGGTTGTTCCACTGCCGATCTCACTCTTTATTTCCAAGCCTTTGGTTTCCAAATGATAATAAAGCAGCAATCTTCGCTCCACATTGCTTATGCCAACTCCAGTTCCTTTGGAGGAAGCTTGATGCTGACCTTTGTCCATTGCTGCGTATAACGCCCGAATTTTCTCCTCATCCATGCCTGGTCCATTATCCGTTACAGCGATGCGAGTATAACCCGTCCGCTCAGACGGCTCGACCCGAACAACAACGGTGCCTGCCCCAATTCGCTGCTCAACGCCGTGCAGAATCGCATTTTCCACGAGCGGTTGAATAAGAAGCTTAGGAATCGGCACGCTGCGGCAATTTTCATCTGATTCAACCTTCCATGTCAGCCTATCGATCATGCGCATATCCATTATTTTCAAATACCGCTGCGCATGCTCAAGCTCATCACCGATCGTTACCCATTCATCCTCATCCGCGTGTGAAATGACATATCGGAACAAACCAGACATCGCAATAACAACATCCGCCAGCTCCTCTTCGCCTTTCTCATCCAGGGCCCAATAAAAGGCTTCCAGCGTATTAAACAAGAAGTGCGGATTAATTTGCGCTTGCAGCGCCTTCAGCTCCGTCCGGCTTTGAACAATTTCCTTCTGATAAACAACATCAATGAGCTCATTCAAAGAGCCAACCATCTGATTGTACGTATTATTAAGCTCGTTAATTTCCATCGTTTTGGACGTAACCGGTATCGGCTTCAAGGTCCCGAACTTCGCATTGCGCATCACTTTAATCAAATTCAATATCGGGCGAGTAATCATCGTTGATAAAATAAAAGTTAAAATAAGAAATAACATGCCGCCTACTAAAATCGAAACAATAATAACGGTACGCAAAATTGAAATGCCTTCGGCAGCATACTTTATCGGCGTTAAAATAATAATTTTCCAGCCGGTCATTTCCGATTTTTTCTCAATGGCCATGAAACGTTCTCCGTCCAGCGCTACCGTCTCATCCCCTTGATTAAGCATCTTCTCAACGTCTACTTCCTTCGAAAAATCGGAGGTAATCGTCTGATTCTCGGCATCGAATAAACCCATCATTTCGCTGGAATTATTGTCAGCGTTTCCATTCGATTCCGTGAGCTCAAAATATTTTTTATCAATTTGCACCATCAAATACCCTGCATGCGAGAAGGAATGGTCAATAAGCCGAACATGGCGAATCGCAATGATGGAATCGGGGTACCTCGGGTCCATCCCGAACCAGACCAACCTGCCTCTTCCCTTGTCCACAAGGCTGAGCCAGCCCGTAGATACCCGGTTGTCCAAGCTTATATCCGTAAGCGGGAACAGCATCCGATAGTCGGTTGTATACAGCTCCAATGAGCGAATCCCCGTTGCATAAGCTTCTTGCTTTCGTATCTCCTGCTGAAGGGATTGACGTTCTTCAAAGCTGATCTTTCGTCCTTGCACCTCTTGTGCCATCAACCGCTGGATCGTTGCGCTTGTTGCTACCTGCATCGTAAACGTATCGATCTGCCGCAGCAGCACATCCAGCTTGCCTGTCGCTTGAACAGCCGTTTGTTGAATATGTTTTTCCGCATTGTTGCGCAGCAGAACCGAAACTTGATCATACGTAAAAAAGCCGACCGCCCCCAGCACGATAACCATAACGAGCATGAAGCCAAGGAAAATTTGATTACGCAATGTATTCATTTGTCCGAAACGATTCATGCCTACACTCCTTGTCCCATTCATTTCGTTTTTACTATACACAATTAAGATAATAAAAAGAAAGCCCTATCATTTCCACTGCTAATATATTAATTAATTAGATTAATAATCCATTGTTCACTGTAATCAGATATAATGATCATAAGCTTATGGCATATCAGAGTATCTACTTGCTAATCATCTTAGAGAGGGGAATTCCGATGACCGTTGATTTCCTAGTACGCAATAACGTAAATCTTTTAGGCAAAGGTGAACAAACGATTGTATTTGCTCATGGATTCGGCTGCGATCAAGATATGTGGCGCTACATCGTCCCGAGCTTTAAAGATGATTACCGCATCATCTTGTTTGATTATGTAGGTTCTGGAGAATCACAAATCGATTATTATGAACCCGAAAAATATAGTAGTTTACATGGTTATGCGCAAGATGTCATTGAAATTATGGATACGCTGCATGTAAAGGATGCTATATTTGTTGGCCACTCCGTTAGCAGTATGATTGGGATGCTTGCATCCATTCACAATACGGAATATTTTAAACACATCATTATGCTTGGTCCTTCTCCGCGTTATGTAAACGACCTTCCTGATTATTATGGAGGTTTCCATAGGCATGAAATCGATGAATTGCTTCATATGATGCAAATGAATTTTATTGGCTGGGCGAGCTACCTTGCGCCAATCGTCATGCAAAACCCAGATCGCAAAGAATTAACTAGCGAATTGGAAAAATGCTTTTGCTCTAGAGATCCCCATATTGCAAGGCAATTTGCTGAGGTAACTTTTTTATCCGATTGTCGCGCTGATCTCATTCATGCAACCGTCCCTACCCTCATTCTTCAATGTTCTGACGACAGCATTGCTCCTATTGAGGTTGGCGACTATTTGCATGCTCATCTTAAAAACAGTACTCTTCAGCATATGCTAGCAAAAGGCCATTACCCGCACTTAAGTCATCCCGAAGAGACGACGCAATTGATCAAACAATATCTATCCAACAACTAGAACTTGAAGAGAGGCAGTCGTTACATGGATACCCAGTTAAATTATGCCCCCTGTGGATTTTTCACTATTTCAAGTACAGGGGTAATTCTAGAGGTCAATCAAACGCTGTTAAACATGCTTGGTTTTGACCGACAGGAACTGCTGAACCAACATCTTGAAACCACTATGTCTCTTACGAACAAACTGTTTTTTCATACCTATTTTTATCCGTATATCCAGCTGTATGGGCATGTGAATGAAATGTACTTCTCGTTTAAAACGAGAGACCAGCTTGATGTGCCTGTACTGCTAAACGGTATTCGTCACGAACGAGATGGCGAAATTGTCATTGATTGTGTCGTTGTGGAAATGCGCAAACGCATTGAACATGAGAACGATATCCTGCAAACCAAAACAAAGCTGGAGGAGCTTTATCGGGCAACCAATGAAGCGAACAAAAAGCTTGAACTTCTACATGAAGAATATGAAAGCAAACAATCGCAATTGCTAATTTTGAACCACCAGTTGGAAAAGCTAGCCTCAACCGATCCTTTAACAGGGCTCAAAAACCGAAGGTTTTTTCAAGAGAGCTTGCTCGCGTATATCGCATTATTTCAACAAACTGAGCTGCCATTTTCCCTTTTAATTATCGATATTGATCGTTTTAAAAGCATTAACGATACCTATGGGCATCCGGTCGGTGATTTGGTTCTTACAGAGCTGGCACAATTACTCGTATCCGCGTCAAGAGAAGACGACATTGTGGCTCGATTTGGAGGAGAGGAATTCGTCATTATTATTCCTAATACCAACCAGGAGAATGCCATATTAGCGGCCGAAAGGTATCGCAGCAAGACTGAAACAGCTCATTGGGGAGAATATCATGTGACGGTTAGTATTGGCGCAGCAACGATTACGCAGGAGGATACCGATCAATCCTTGCTTCAAAAAGCTGATCAAGCGCTCTACAACTCCAAAAAAAGCGGGAGAAACCGGGTCACACACTACTCCAATTTGGAGGAGGGCTAATCGCTTGTTCCCCATTTTGAAAACAAGAAATAGACCGAGAACCACATTTTCGAATGGTTTCGGTCTATTTTGATATCTAATTATCATATATTTCGATTCAGATAATAATAAATAAGTTCATCTCTTAATTCTGCTTCCTTCTCAAAATGCAGCCTATTCAGCAGTTGAATGGATTTTTCATTTTGCTGTTCCACGGTGGCTTCGATTATCGATAAACCCATCTGCTCAAATCCAAATGCTATTACAGGGAGCAGCGCTTCTTGCATTAGCCCCATTCCCCAGTATTCCTTAGCTAAATCAAATCCTATCTCTGCTTTAGGCTGCTCTCCTTGAATCCAGCAATGGAAACCGCAAGTTCCAACGAGTCTATGATCCTTTTTACTGAAAATCCCCCATCGGCAGCCCTTATCATCGATGTGATATTGAATAATCTCTTTGGCCTCGTTTAAATCTTTACATGGGTTTATATCCATAAATCTGGTCACATTTTCATCCGAAAAATGTTTAAAAACTGCATAAGAATCATCTAAAGTCAAAATAGAAAGCCTCAAACGTTCTGTCTCTAGTTCAGGAAATACAAAATCATAAGCAGTCAATTCACAACACCTCCACTCAGCTAAMCCTTTTACAAAAAGTGATCATACTCAATTCGCATTCTATATAAATTCAAAATTCGAACTTGTTCCTCACTTAATTGTTCATGATTCCAATACATATGCATCAAGTTGTATTCAAACAGCTGTTTCAATTTCAAAAAAAGAGGCAATGTGTCAACCATCTCCGGAGATAGCTCGTGCTCTTCTCTATACCCATCAAGGAGAGCTGCCGTAATGGACTGTCGATAGTCCTTTATGTTCCCTCCGCCTGAGAATGAGAATTCCATAGCAGAATAGATGGGCACAGCTAAATCAAAAATATTAAAATGTTTTTCACAATCTTGGAAATCAATCATCGTAATTTCAGAGCCGTCCACTAAGATGTTTTCTAGCCATAAATCACCGTGGATCAGTCCGTAGTTTGAATTATTTTTAGGTAAACCCTTAATCTTTGTTAAAAGATGATCCGCCATTTCTCGTATCGCTGTTTCTTCCTTCGGGATATATGTGAGAAAATCATATTCCTTATTTTCATACCAATCCTTAAGATGTGCCGTAGACTCACGATAGGATTGGGTTACACGATGCATCTTACCTATTTGTTTTCCAACCTTTTTAAGTACGGATGTGTTCCACTCCGCCCGTGGCAAATGAATGCCCGCCGCAGCTTTATATACAACGGCCAGCTTTTCTTCATCCAGCATGATCTTTTCAATATATTGATGATTAGAGGAGCGGACAGCTTCAGAAGCGCCAACGCCTTGATGGCATAAAAAATTCGTCCAGCTCACTTCTTCTGACTGCTCTTGATAGGTTTTATAGTTCGTTATTCGAACAAAAAAGGTGCCCTGCTCTGCAAGACAACGATAGATTTCATTGGTTACCGTCTCCACCTTATAACAACCAATAGAATAAGCTTCCTTAAGAAATTTCAATATTTGTTCTTCCATATTTGTATCCGCCTCGTTATAGATAGTTATCTAAACCACTTCTTTAGTTTACCATTTATAAACTTCGGGCTCCGATAAAATACAATTATACTTGTTCTTGGCATGGCCGAAATACTCTTATTGCAGCTATTTTCTATAATCTATAGTGCGTGAGCGGCTAGAAGCAGGCGATACGCAGGTGACCGCGCTTGTACGCCAAGCAGGTCAATATTTTGGCTACGCTTTAACTAACCTGCTTCATCTGTATAATCCAGATGTCATCGTGGTTGGCGGCAATACTCCGACATATAAGGGCTATATGGAAGCTGCCAAGGCTGCTCTTGAAGAACATGCGCTGCCTGAATTGTTGAAGTGCTGCAACCTAACAGAACCTAAGATTCATAACCGGGTCATCGCATTTGGCGCTAGAGAGTGGATAAGGAAGCTTACACAATAACCATATTTGCATAGCTTTATTTATTCATAAAGAACAGAAAAGCCGGACACCATTCGATTGAATGGTATCAGGATTTCTTGTAACTGCTCCTTATGTTGCTTCCCGCAAAAAAGAGCACCAGCAAGKTGCTCTTCTTATTCAATACACTTTTATAATGTCGAGGCGGCCTGGCCAACTAACGACGTCAGTTGATCATAATCAACTGTATTCCCTTGTTTAAGCTTAATGGTTTTCCGTTCAGGAGGACCGTCAAACAATGGCTCTGGAAACGATAGCTCACTTGCATTGAAGATCGTAAAGCTCACCGCATCCTTCGAAGTGGAAATAACGGCAGCGTATTTTCCATTTTTCAAAAAATGAGGTTTCTTATACTGTATGCGCTCCTGAACGTCTGGGATAGCTCCATGAACAAGCTTGCGCAGCTCAGAACTCAGCTCCACTTGCCAAGGCTCTTTTATCGCTGCGATAAAATCCGTTACTTCTTGATTCATATGATATTTCTCCTTTGTAATTGAAATTCTACCTGACTCTATCATTACGTCGAACGAGGATTAACAAAATCGACAGCATCATTAAAAAAAACTCAACTATTATTTAGCATGCCAATTTGGTCTCTCAAATCCGCTTCCAGTGCCATCATTCTTGAGCCTTGCAGCAAATTCGTATCATCAAGAAGCAAGCGGAGCTCAATTTCACCCTCACCGCCGTAGGCTGGGTTTGGCATACGCAGCGCAAATGCAATGGCTTCTTCCTCCGATTTCACATCAATCAGCGTAAATCCCGCAATTATTCCTTTTGCCTCCGCAAAAGGACCGACTACAACATTTGGCTTTTCTCCGTATTCGGAATACGTGATCCGCAGTCCGCTCGAGCTGGGCTGCAGACCTTCAGCAGCTAAGAGCACACCAGCCTCAGCAAGAGATTCATTGAACGAAGCCATCTCATCCATAAGCTGTCGATCGGGCTTTACACCAGCTTCAGATTGCTTGGTTGCTTTAACAATCAACATATATCGCATGTATATTTCCTCCCTATCGGTTGAGAACGGGGTGATTTCAAACCATCCTCTACTTCAGCAACGAATGGGGAGCTTCATAATCGACATGATCGTTATGTTTCATGACATTCATTTTCTTTATCCGCTTCTAAAGACAAGCACTCGGTAGCACGATTCAGCAGAAGCTCGCGCTCGCGAGCGTTACGTGTCAACGAAGCAGCACGCTCAAACTCTGTGCGCGCCTCATCCATACGGCCCAATTTAACCAGAAGATCACCACGGACGCTCGGCAGCAAATGATAGTCTTTTAACGATGCTGCGGACGTGAGCTCATCAACAATTTGAAGGCCGAACGCAGGACCGAAAGCCATTGCAATCGCTACCGCCCGATTTAATTCTACGATAGGAGACGGCATGACGCGCGACAAAGCTTCATATAAAGCGGCAATACGCGCCCAATCGGTCTCCGATGCCATCCGAGCTTTAGCATGGCACGCCGTAATCGCAGCTTGAAGCGCGTAAGGACCAAGCGGACGGCCGAGCTTTTGAGCTCGCTCAAGAGCGGTTAAGCCTCGGCGGATGAGCAGCTGATCCCATAAACCGCGGTTTTGATCCATCAGAAGAATCGGTTCACCCGCAGCATTTACCCGTGTTTTGAAGCGTGACGATTGGATTTCCATTAAAGCAACCAAACCATGCACTTCAGGCTCGGCGGGTGCAATTTCCGCAAGGATACGCCCTAGCCTTAGCGCTTCCTGACAGAGCAGCGGTCGAAACCAGCTGCCGCCGGAAGTCGCCGTATACCCCTCATTAAACATTAAATAGATTACTTCGAGTACAGTAGAGAGTCGTTCCTTGAGCTCATCGCCTACAGGAACCTCGAAACCAACTCGCAAGCTGCTTAATGTACGTTTCGCTCGAACAATCCGCTGTGCAATAGTCGACTCTGCTACAAGATAAGCATGTGCGATTTCATCCGTGGTAAGTCCTCCGAGCAAGCGCAGCGTCAAAGCTACTCTAGCCTCCTGAGATAGAGCAGGATGACATGTTGTGAAGATCAAGCGCAGGAGATCATCTCCGACCTCTCCGTCCATCGCAATATGAATATCTTCCTCGGTATATAAGACGGTTCCTCGTCCAAACTCTTCATATTTCTGGTCGCGCAGCTTGCTCCTCCTAATCATATCAATCGCACGGCGTTTCGCTGCAGTCATAAGCCATGCTCCTGGATTATCCGGAATTCCGCTTTCCGGCCACTTCTCTAGTGCAATAATAAGCGCATCCTGTGCAAGGTCTTCCGCAAGGCCGACGTCGCGAACCATCCGTGCCAACCCGGCTATAAGTTTGGCTGATTCAATACGCCAGATGGCATCAATTGTACGATGGACTGCAGACTGGCTCACGATTTTTTAGGCCTCTCCATCTGTTCACGAAGCGCGGCTTCCATAGCCAGCGTTTCCGGGTTTTGTGTCAAATCCATCGCATCAAGCACCTGCCGCAGCTCAATTTCACCCTCGCCATTACCATGGGGATCTGGCATCCTCATCKCCCATTCAATGGCTTCTTCCCTAGAATTAACTTCAATAAGCGTATACCCCGCTATGATTTCTTTGGCCTCAGTGAATGGACCGTCTATTACTTTCGGTTTTTCACCGGGATTTGGATAAGAAATGCGTATGCCGTTCGAGCTTGCTTGGAGCCCGTCCGCTGCGAGCAGCACGCCAGCCTTAGCCAATTCTTCATTGTAACGAAGCATCGCTTCGAGAAGCTCCTGACTTGGCATAACTCCTGCCTCGGAATCTTTAGTTCCTTTGACGATCATCATAAATCGCATATGTATTCCCTCCTGGTTTTATAATAGAGTCTCTATTATTGTTTTTACTCAGCTAATTATTTCGTCCTTATTTAAACGACGAATACCATTGTTCAAATTCGACTTAGCGAGTTAAAATGATGTCTATTAATTGCTCATGTTGTCCCGCTCCAGTTCATATCCGTTATTTATTCTTCATCTTTAAATAAAACTCCTTTATGGAGCAAGCACAGTGTATACATCATGAAGCAAAATAAAAACCTCTATGTCCGCCGCCTTCTGCAAAAGAGAAGAAGCGAGGCAAATAGAGGTTCTCGTATTCGTAAGTAATTTTATGCTTTTAACAATTAATCACATCAACAGTTTAAGTGGAAGCTTTGCTTTCCATCTCCCTTATATTAATGCCTTTATTTCACGCAGCATCTCACCTGCAAATGCCGCTAAAAGCTCACGATCAAACGTTTGTTTCCCTTTAACTCCGGCGTACTCGTCTAGGCACTTTCCAATCAAGTCCCGATACTCTTTTGGAAGAGCTTTGATGCCCCATTCTCCTCCTTCTTTTTTGGACGATATATTTCCTTCTCTCAGGTAGAACAGCACTCTACACAGGTTCAAGGTAATATACATCGGTTGATCCATAATGTCTTCCGAAGCCCCTTTAATATCATGATAAATGGACGCTAGAAAATACGTTTTATCGATAGGCTCATATAGCTCCTTAAGCGGCTTGCCATATAAGGTAATTCCGCGATAATAAGCGACAACCAGCTGCGATGCAAAATCATGATCCTCGTACCCGCCGCAAACATAGTTTTCGTCTGAGCGATATCTCTCCTTGTGGAAGTCAGAATAATGCATTTCACAGGGCGTAGGATAGACGAAGGAACTCAGGTGCGATTCCAAAACCATACTAAACTCCATACCTTTAGCATTTGGCATTTCATCATCCAGCGCCAACACTAACCTAGCCATCCTCTTTTTGCTTTCCTCGGTCAGACTCTCTTTGATCGCAACGATAAAATCGATATCGCTTCTATGGGGATGAAAGCATCCCATAGCCAATGAACCGTGTAAATAAATGCCCGACAAATTGTCGCCGAGCTCCCCTTTAAACAAAGAAACGATTTTATCCAAGTACAGCTGCATGCTTTTGCCTCCCCCAACTCATCTGTCCGCATTATTAAATCTAAACACCATTTTATGACCGTCAAATGTCATGCCAACTGCTTCTTCAAAATGGTTCTTTGTGTAGCTTGATACTGTTTTTCTCCAAAATTTTTGCCCTGTTATATTTTGCTCCATCGGGTTTGTAAAGAGCTCCCACTGGCCTTTGAACATCTCAAATACTTGTGTCGCGGCCTTTTGTGCAACACCTTTCCCTCTGAATGGCTGCAATAGAAAGAAATCGTTCACAAAATAATCGACCCCTTTTGCACAATGAGGAGGTGCAGCAATAAGCATAAAGCCCGCAGGAATGTCATCGACCCTTATTAGGAAAGGGTACAAACAGTCAGGCTTTTCCCACCAAATATTCTGAACATCATATTGTTCCGTTAATGTTCTACAATCGTTACTATCCTCGAAAATTCCATGACTGTTCGGCATATGCCCGTAATGTCCAGATAGATCGTGCAAATAAAGAGGATATACATTTTTTATGATATAAGATTCGTCTTGAGCAGCCAGTTTCACTTCTATTTTCATCATCTATCCCACTCTCAATCTTTAATTTCAAAAGAAGCTATATTTCAAACTTATACCAGTATGCGGCTGCAAGCAAGGTACAGTTTGATTGTAACTAATCTACACGTTTTTTCGGTGCAGCCTCCTCTAAAAACAAAAAACGGTTCAGCAAAGACTAAAATCGTCCTCACTGAACCGGAACAAATTAAATTTAGAGCTGTACGGTTGCTTTCGTTTCACTTGCTTTAATAATAGCATCTAAAATCTCTTGATTGCGGTAGCCATCCATAAATCCGGCAATGCCATCCGGAACGCTTCCCTCAAGCAATGCCGTAAAATCAGCATACTGCGTCACTTTACAACTTGCAGGAACTTCGACAACCACTCTCGCAAGTTGACCAGGAGCCTCCTCACGAATCCAAATCAACTCATTCGGATTTAGCGTTGACGCATGAAGCGTGCCTAAATCTCCATATATGGATACTTCGTGCTGATTGCCCGATCCAATCGCATTGCGAGTCGTTTGGAAGACGCCCATAATACCACCCTCCATACGAGCCTGGAAGCTTGCAAAGTCATCCACCTCGATGGTAACCATGTTGCCGCTCGCTGGATCTTGCCGCTGCGGAATAATGGTATGCAGCTGTGCCGACAGCTCTTCGAATTCCCCAATGAGAAACCGTGCCATATCGATCATATGCGAGCCCAAATCGCCAAGCGTCCCCGTGCCGGTAATGTCTTTGTTAAAACGCCAGATATAAGGGACATTATTGGGCGCTGCGCCCCATCCCTGCAAATATTGGACACTAAAGCTGCGAACCGTTCCGATTTCACCCTCGCGCACAAGCTGCCGTACGTAACGGAATGCAGGTGTATAGCGGTAGGTGAACGCCATCATTGCTGGAATCGGCTGCTGTTCATACAACTCAAGCAGTGACTCGGCTTCCTCAAACATGCGGGTAAAAGGCTTCTCCGCCATAAATGGCTTTCGTGCTTGCAGGCAAGCCCGGATAATGTCCGCATGGACGTTGTTCGGCGTAACGGACACTACGGCATCCACATCCGTATCCTCAATTAGATGGTTATAGTCCAAGTAACGCTTGCCCTCAGCAACATCAAGCTGGTCACCCACCTTGGCTAACGCTTCTTCATACACATCGCTTACCGCAATAATGTCAAAGCGGCCTTCCGCTTTCATCCACCGAATATGCTCCTGAGCCATTCCGCCCAAACCAATCAAGCCGATACGGAATTTTCTCATATTTCGGTTACCTCTCTCGAGTAAGGCTTGGATTTAATAGGCTCCAGCGGAGCTGCATTGCCATAGACAGGCTCAGCCGTTTGACTTGGCACTGCCCATCGCACGCCGTTCTCGATTACCTTCTGGATTTCTTTATTGTAATAGGTCGGATAGGTCTCATGCCCCGGACGGAAGTAAAAGACTTTCCCTTGTCCGCGGTGGTAAGTAACGCCGCTGCGGAACACTTCGCCGCCTTCAAACCAAGAAACAAACACCAGCTGGTCTGGAGTCGGAATATTAAAATGCTCACCGTACATCTCTTCCTGCTGCAGCTCGATGTATTCGCCAAGCCCAGAAGCAATTGGATGAGCCGGGTCAATGACCCAAATCCGTTCCTTTTCATCCGCCTCGCGCCATTTCAGTTGTCCTGTCGGTGTGCCAAGCAGCTTGCTGAAAATTTTCGAAGCGTGCCCTGAATGCAGAACGATAAGCCCCATTCCTTTCAGCACCCGCTGGTACACCTTGTCGACGATACTGTCCTCGACCTCATGATGCGCCAAATGCCCCCACCAAATTAATACATCCGTCTGATTTAATACCTGCTCCGTTAGTCCATGCTCCGGCTCATCGAGCGTAGCTGTTCCGACTTCAAAGCCTGCTTTCGTCAGGAAGTCTGCAATTGCGCCATGAATGCCGTTCGGATAAATGCCACCTACAACCGGATTGTTTTTCTCATGACGATTTTCATTCCATACCGTTACTCTCACCATTACGTACGAGCTCCTTTACAACAGTTACTTAACACTTGTGTAGCGTTTGTAGGCATCACTGCGAATCTCAACCAAACGTTCTAGTCCCATGCCGTTCAGCTGTTTAATATACGCGTCCCACTCTTGATCGATGTTTCCTTTTATAATCCATTTTGCACGGTTCGTTTTGACGTAGCTGTCAATATCCGTAGTAAGCGTTGGAAGCTCTTTGAATTCTTCTACGTTGTACATAACATTCGGGAATGGCGTCGTTACATATTCACTTACGAGCTTGTCGATTGCCAGCTTCAGCCCGTCGCCTGTCGTTTCATCCAAAACGATATTTTTCTCAAAGCTTGGGCTTACATATTTTGGACCAAAATCACGGACCGATTGATCCCAGTACCAAGCATCCGCGCTTGTGCCTTCTGGAGGATTCATCAGCGCATAGCTGCCATCGCCTTTTTTATCAATAACGGTACCGATTGCGCCCCAGAAATTTTGAATGCTTGCTTCATTTGTGTAGAACTGATCCGCCCAGCGCGCAGCGACTTCCGGATTTTCACTGAATGTCGTAATCAGCATTTCATTGCGTCTTAAGCTTAATCCAACAGGATCGCCGGTTTGATAACGTTTGCCATCTGGACCAGCAATGGACGGAATAGCTGCATATTCATCCTTCCACTTTCCGAAGACAGCATCCGGTATCCATTGATTCGAGAAGCCGATCATAGCTGCATCTGGATTTTGCTGTTTAGCAGAAGACATGGTATTGTCCTGGGTGAACAGCTCCTGATCGATCAACCCTTCTGAATACAATTTATGCGTCCATTTCAGCGCTTCTTTATATTCGTTCGAAGTCGGATAGAAAACGGGCTCGCCGTCCTTGAGCATCATGCTGTTACCGTTCAAATCTGTTATGCCAAATGGGTTTAGAAAATCCATGCTAATATCTACCGAGCCGCTAAAAGGAATTTCATCCGCTTTCCCGTTTTGGTTCGGGTCTTTTTCTTTGAATGCTTTGAACACATTGTACAGATCTTCAATGTTATTAGGAACTTCAAGGCCGAGACGATCGAGCCACGCTTTATTGATTACAGGCTGCATCGTCGAGAGAGGACGTGATGGCAGCCTAGCAGGCAAAGAATAAATTTTGCCGTCTGGGAATGTGCTGATTTGCTTCAGCTCTGGCGTTTCGTCCATTGCCGCTTTCAAGTTCGGCATATATTTGTCGATATAGTCATCGAGCGGGCGGAAATAGCTTAAGTTGTTGACGATATCGGAATCCGAGAAGGCGTTGTCTCCAAAAATAATATCAGGAAGCTTGCCGCTCGCCAGCATGATCGATTTTTGCTCGGCCCAATCATTGGAGGACATGACCTGCCAGTTTATTTTAACGTTCGTTGCTTTTTCAAGGTCCTGCAGCCATTTATTATTTTTGAATGTATCCCCCATATTGCCCCAGCGCACAGTCAACACATCCAGTGTGATTGGCGCCGTTACGATCGGCAGCCCTTCTGAGCTAAATTCGGAGCCTGCTTGGGCAGGTTCCTTCTCCGTTTTGCCAGAAGCGCAGCCTATAAGACTGATTAACATGCTTAAGCTTAGAACTAGTGCAATGAACAATTTTTTCTTCATTTGAAGTTCCCCCTAGTACTTATTGTGAATGGCAAATGGCTAAATTACTTCACAGCTCCAATCATCACCCCCTGATTGAAATACTTTTGAACGAATGGATACATACACATGATTGGAAGCGTCGAGACGATAATAACGGAATAGCGCATTAGGTTCGCTAGTCGCAGGGCAATAAGCGCCGCTTCGCCTGTTCCCATGCTTGACTGCATTTGGTTCGTAATTAATATGTTCCTAAGCACAAGCTGCAAGGGATACAAATCCTGATCCTTTAAGTAAATGAGTGCATTAAAATAGGAATTCCAGTAGCCAACCGCCGTCCATAAAGCCAAAACAGACAAAATGGCTTTTGACAGCGGCAGCACGATTTGCACATAATACTTCAGGTTGCCGCAGCCATCAAGCTGCGCGGCTTCCCACAAATCGCCAGGTATGCTCGACTGGAAAAACGTACGCGCCACAATGATATTAAACACGGCAACAGAGAATGGCAGTACCATAACTAGAAAAGTGTCATACAAATGAAAGTCGCGGATCGTCAAAAATGTAGGAATGAGACCGCCATTAAAAAACATCGTGAATATAAAAAATATATTGATGCTCTTGCGGCCTACAAGATCTTTTCTGGAAAGTGCATAAGCTGCCGAAACATTGATCGCCAAGCTAATGATCGTCCCTATTACGGTATACAGGAGCGTATTTCGGTAGCCGATCCATATGTTTGAATGATTCAATAATTCCTTATAGCCATCGAGCGTAAAGCCTTTTGGCAAAACCCACATTTGACCGTTAGCGACGGCGGCAGGATCACTGAATGATGCGATGACGATAAAATAAATCGGATAAACGATTAGGATCAGCATCACAATCGCAAACAAATATAACAACCATTCCATGGCGTCGAAGGAACGCCTTTTTTGTTTATGCAAAGCCGGTTGTGCTGCGGTTTCCATTGTGCTCATCCGTATCCTTCCTTTCTGTTACCACAGGCTGTTTTCGCTGTATTTTTTGGCTGCCTGATTAAMTAGAATCAGTAATATAAAGCTAATGATCGTATTAAACAGATTGATCGCCGAGGAGAAGCTGTACTGGCTGCTCAGCATCCCGATTTTATATACATAGGTAGCAATAACCTCGCTGGAGGAAATGTTCAAATTATTTTGCATCAAATAAACCTTTTCAAATCCGACACCTAGCAGTCCGCCAATTCGAAGGATCAGCAATGTGATGGCCGTTGGGAGCAGCATCGGAATATCAATGAAACGTATTCTTTGCCAGCGGCTTGCCCCATCCACCTTCGCTGCTTCATAAAGGCTTGGATCAACAGCGGATAACGCCGCAATGAAGATAATGCTGTCCCAGCCAGCGTGCTGCCAAACATCCGTCCATACATAAACGCTGGTAAACCATTCCGCTGAGCCCATCAAGTTAGGAGCCTCAGCACCAAACAAGCGAAAGATATTGCCCATTAGCCCGGTGCTCGGTGAGGATAAAATGAGGATCAGACCCACCATTACAACGGTAGAAATAAAATGCGGCATATAGGTTACCGTCTGAAATACTTGCTTAAACCGGTTCACTCGCATTTGATTGATCATCAGCGCGAGCATAATCGGTATTGGAAAAGTAGCTATGCTATAGAAGCTAATAATCAACGTGTTTTTAATTGTGCTTGAAAATTGATAGGAATTGAAAAACTTCTCAAAGTACTTGAACCCTGCCCAAGGACTGTCCATAATTCCGAGAGCGGGACTGTAATCTTTAAAAGCAATCAGCACCCCATACATCGGCTTATAAGAAAAAAGCAGAAGCAGCACAACTGCTGGCAGCAGCAAAACATACAAGCCCCAATTCTTTCTTATCCGGCCAATCGTTTGCTGCATATTCATGTTTAATTGGCTGGTCTTCAATGAAATTCCCCCATCCTTCATTCGTCTGCGTCCATGTTGTTTCGTCACACTCTCTCTTGCCTCTTTATTATAGAGGCTGCTTTGAGAACAATTCGGACTATTCTAAATGGCTATTCGGACTTTTCATCCCATTCATCTAATGGTTTGGCAGCAGAATGCTAAAAATAAAAAAAAGACTGACACTATCCAGACTTTCTTGCGTTTTTTTCGGACTTTCATGTGAAAACGGGCTAGACCCGCCTCTCATTCTACTGCGTTTGCATTATAATTGGTTTTACTAGCAGACAGAAAGCCCGAAAAGAGAGGAAGCTAATGAGACCTATGACAAAACGCAAACCCGGCAAATCCTATCCGATTAGGCACTACGTAAAAGTGATGCTCTTGATTTTAGTCTCTGTATTAGTACTGGATTGCATTATTAGTATCGTCGCTATTTCCATGGTCAAGCAGCAAACGACACGGTATTTGCAAAACACCGCGAATATGTACATTAATCAAATCAATCTTGATTTCTCCAATATTAATCAATACATGGGCTGGACGCTCGCAAACGATGAAAACGTAAAAAAGATGAAGCAATTTCGCTCCACCGATAACGAATTTATTAAAGCAAATACAGAACTGTACAGGCGTTTCTCCGAGCTCCAAAAAAATTACGAGAAAAAGTATAATTTCTTCATCTATTTAGAAGATCAAAAATACTTTTTAAATTCCTCACCAACCAATGTGTTGTACCCCGATTATTTATCGTTAAAAAAACAAATCGCATCCTATGTACAAGATAAAAATTCGCTTGAAACCTATTATTCCAACTGGTCGCTTATCCAGCTGAATGCGAAATATTTTATCATTAATATCGTGCCATTTCATGAAAGCTACCTGATTTGTCTCATTTCGGCTGATGAACTGATTGGTCCGCTTCAGCAAATGGATCTTGGCGGCAACGGGTTTGTATCCTTAATAGATCATACCGGCAATGTCATCAATAATCTGTCGAGGGATAAGGGCACTGAGGTCCGTAACAACGAGCAAAAGAAAACGCTGCTAGGCATGATCCAGACCACAACAACCGTCAGCAAACCATTTGCAAACGCAACCTTTGGCGTGAAAATGTTCATCAAGTTTGGCGCGTTTGAGAAAATTATGATTGCCCAGCTGCTCATTATGCTCCTTGCTGCTATTGTTGCTTGTGCCCTATGCGGCATCATGGTATATTTCAATATCCTGATTTTAAGACCGCTCAAAAACTTTTCATTCAGCCTGACGCAGTTTAATGAAGACAGCAAACCGCTCGATCTCAAGATGAACAAAATCGTTGAGCTGGAATATGCCAATAAACTGTTCAAAAACCTGCTGGAGCAAATTCGAATTTTCAAAATCGATATTTATGAGCATGAAATTGAAAAACAAAAGATTCAGCTCGATTATATGAAATTACAGATCAAGCCTCACTTTTTTTTGAACTGCTTAACCAACATTCACAGCATGGCTCAAATGCAAATGTTCGAGGAAATTCAAAGCATGGCCATTTCAACGTCCAACTATTTTCGTTATATTTTTCAAAATGGGGAAGATTTCGTGAAGCTGGACGATGAGATTGATCATGTTCGCATTTATTTGGAAATTCAAAAACATCGTTACAGAGATGCCTTCTCCTATCATATTCATCAAGGCCAAGACACGGGCAAGATGAGAATTCCGCCGCTTGTGCTTCAGACCTTCATCGAAAATTCAGTGAAATATGCTGTTTCGCGTGTACAGGAGGTTCAAATTAGGCTGGATGTTGATGTGGAAAGGGAATCCGAGGAAGAGGTTGCTGTTATTCGTATATCCGATACCGGCCCTGGTTTTGACACGGATATATTGGAAAGGCTTGAAAGTGGACAGCCGCTTGATCAAGCAGACGGGAATCACATCGGCATCATGAACACAGTACAACGTTTGGAGTACTTATATCACCGCAAGGCTAAAATTCATTTTTCCAATATTGATGCTGGAGGGGCTTGCGTGACGATATACCTTCCTCATCCTACGCAGGATACACCGTGAAAGGAGTAACAACAAATGAATGTACTGCTTGTAGATGACGACTATTTTGTTGTGACCGCACTAGAGAAAAAGGTCGATTGGCAGGCATTATCGATTGATCATGTCTATACTGCTTTTAATATCGCCCACGCGCAGGAGCTGCTCAAGCAGCATCCGATTCACATTTTACTTTGCGACATCGAAATGCCGCAGGGCAGCGGGCTTGAGCTGCTTGCTTGGATTCGTGAAGAGAAATACAATATTCAGACCATATTTCTGACCAATTATGCTGATTTCAACTACGCGCAAAAAGCGATTGAGCTGCAGAGCTTTGATTATTTTCTAAAACCAATTGAATTTGACAAGCTGACGCTAATTATTCAGAAAGCCATCTTCAAAGCTAACGAACAGCAGGGCGTCGCCAAGGCGGTTCAAGAAGGCTACTACTGGCAAAAAAATCAAAAAAACGTACAGGAGCATTTTTGGCGTAAGCTTGTGACGGGGAAAACAACCTATTCTACCCCCTCCAACATTTCCTATTTGATTGCAGAGCAGAATCTCCCTTACGCTTTATCAGACTTGGTACTGCCTGTCCTTATTCATGTATTTCCTCACGAGGAAAGCCTAGAAAAAAAAGACAAGGATCTATTTGATTTTGCGCTTATGAATGTGCTGCATGAGCTGTTCCAGAATAAACGTTTTACAGTCGAATCGATATTGGAGTTCAAGGAGTCCAATTGGATGGCGATACTGAAATGGAAGGACATTCCCGACAGCGGAATCATTGAAAACATTTGCGCTACCTTCATTCAAAGAGCAAGTACATTTCTCAAATGTGATGCAAGCTGCAATATAGCAAGCACCGGAAAACTGGAGGCCATCCATCACGTCATGAAGGATTTGCTTAGCATGAATGAGAAGATCATTAAATATCGAAATCAAACCTTTTTGCTGGAGCATTTCAATCAGCAAGAAACTTCTTATATACCGCCTAACTTAATGCTTTTGGAGCAGCTGCTGGAGCAAAATAATCCAAGCTCCTTCCTTGCGGAAACGAGCTCATATTTGCACAATATCACCCAAAAGCAAATGCTGAATGCTTCTGTGCTGAGTTTGTTTCGGCTGGATATCGTTCAGCTTGTTTATGCGTATCTCAAGAGCAAAGAAATTCAAGCACATAAAATGTATACGGGAAGAACCAATGACCAAATGTTTATGCAATCGTTGAACTCCATAGAGGATATGGAGAACTATCTTCAATATCTGGTGAATACGGCGACAGAGTACCGAAATTTCACGGAGCAGCCCAAGTCCGTCGTAGAAGAAATCAAGCAGCATATTCACAGCCATTGCGGAGATGAGCTGACCAGAACGAGCCTGGCGGAAACCGTCTATCTTAATCCTGATTATTTGGCTCGATTGTTTAAGAAAGAAACGGGCATTTCATTAGGGAATTATATTATTCAAGTGCGCATCAAGGCCGCCAAGCATTTGCTCGAAACCACACAGTTATCGGTTAATACAATCGCCAGCAAAACCGGATACACGAACTACTCTTATTTTACCAAGCTGTTCAAGCAGGAGATCGGCTGTACGCCTAATGAGTTTAGGAAAATGCAAAATGGTCTCAAACAGTGACACTGACGATTATTTTATAAAATCCTTCCATATTTGAATCATAACTTGAGGTCCTATTTCTTGAGGATAAAGTAATAAACAAATAAATGAAGTTAGGATTATAGTCGTTAACCATATATAGAATTTTATTTTTTTACTCAATTCAGCTTTTATTGTTACGGTTAGTACTGTTATGATAATGCCACTATTAATCAAAAAAATCATTGGGACTGCGATTATTCTTCCTAGTCCTGTAAACGGGTATAGTTTGATCAGTATATTTACTAATAATATAGAGGGGATCAAGCCTGCAATACAAAGTAAGATTCTTAAGCTGAATTTTTTCAATCTTCATTTCTCCATTCTTGAATCGAAACTCATCTTCGTGCAAAGACACGATAAGGAATAGTTTAGGAAAATGCAAAATGAAAATAGATCTAGAAAATAGACTTAAGCTTGCTCAGCACCCTTAAAAAAGCAATTTATGATCGTTTCAACAAAAAAAAATCTAAAATCTAGATCTATTTTCGCTAAATGAGTCTTACTCGCAAAAATAGATCTAGATAATAGATTTAAGTCTGATCATCTTATTCCGTTTACGTAATGTAGGGGCTGTTAATTGAAAGAAAATCCATCTTTGAGTCTACTGACTAATGATTTTCTATTTTCCTTTATCCCCCATACGAGCCCTAAAATGATTGGTGGATAGTAGATTGGATTCATCCAGCTATATGTACCATCTAATAATAAATCACCTAATAAAATCTCATCTTTCTCGTCAACCTTTAGTGACCAATTTCCACTATAAGCATGTTTCCCCTTGTTGCTTTTTATATATTTGATTGCTCTATTGAAATCGAACGTCTCAACTAAAGACCTGTCCACGTCTTCGCACATCGATGAATACTTTTCCTCTTTTTGCTTCCACGAGAAGCTTGAATCCCATACCTCAATAAGCTGGAATCCAAAGAACTGTTCCTCAATTATTTTTTTAAGTTTATCCGATACATAGATCTCGTCGAGTATATGATCACCTTCATGTAACCTCACCCTAAAAATGTCATGGCCTTCCACTACTTCTTGACGGAAAGCAAATTGTTCATACCCTATTAATCTGCCTGATCCATCTATTCTTTTTTCTAGCGACTGGTCTGGGTCAACACAATCTAAAGCGGTAAGTACATTTAGGACATAAAGCTCAGAATCTGAAATGAGGGGTAAAAACTCCACATTAATATTCGGTATTTGTAAGATTAAATCTTTGGCTCTGGCGCTAACGATGAGTGAGCCTCCAGTTCTATACATAAAATCAGAAGGTTTATTCCTATCCTCAATGGAAACACGCAGTGCCGTCCAATTACTTGCAACTGATTTGCACTCTTTAAATAGCTTCCTCATATTTGCGTAGTCATCGTAATTCTCATAACTTGCCGAGTTAAATGCCGGATGATAATCAAGCCACCATACTTTCATAACGTACACTTCCTCATTATAATTTGCACGCACGAACCCTCATCAGCTCAAACCATCCAATGGGAGCTTTATATGAGCTTTATATCATTAAAGTGGCCGATATACTCACGTTAAGAAAACCTGAATTTTCTCAAGCAGCCTACTCCATTCGATAGGCTTAGTATCAAAATCATCGCATCCCGCTTCAAAGGCCTTCTCACGATCACTTGCCATCGCATGGGCGGTCAAGGCGATAATTGGAATATGATTGGTCCCCTCAACTGCCTTCAGTTCCCTTGTAGCATCCCAGCCGTCAATGACGGGCAAGCTCATATCCATCAAGATGAGATTAGGCGACTCCGACTTTGCCATCTCTATCCCTTGCAGGCCATCGGATGCCATGACCACTTGATAACCTTTGCGAATCAAGCGGCGCGACAACATATCCCGGTTCATCTCGTTGTCTTCAACCAACAAAATTTTATACATGTTCTCCCCCCTCTGCAAGCGAGAGTGCAATCAAATGGCGTACTTCATGCAAGAGAGCCTTGCGATCCAGATGCCCCTTTTGCACGATGTTCTCTACACAGCCATTAAGCCTCCGTCGATCTTCTTCCGTTATACTTTTCGCTGTCACAACGACAACCGGGATCGCTCGCCATTCTTCGTGCTCACGCATCGCCGCAACAAACTCAAAGCCATCCATTTCCGGCATCATAAGATCTAATAATATTAAATGAGGCGCTTCCTCTTGCATGCGCTGCAGTGCGTGATGCCCATTGCCGGCCCTTGTCACGCGGTAGCCTTCCCGCTTCAGCAGCTTTGTCATCATGTCACTTGTTACCGCATCGTCTTCGATGACCAGCACAGAATGCGACTGGCGCTCAGGTATATACTTATCTAATGTAGAGATCAATCGCTCCCGATAAATCGGCTTGGTTAGAAATTCCGACGCGCCAAGCGCATAAGCCAAATGCTGCTCGTCCATCATGGAAATCATCACAACAGGAATGTGCGCAAGCTCAGAATCATTCTTGAGTGCTGCCAGTACGTTCCAACCGTCCATTCCCGGCATGAGCACATCAAGCGCAATGACTGCCGGCTTCAGCGTCTTCGCTAAGCGGACACCCTCTTGCCCGGATGGGGCGAGCTGTACGTTCCACTCCTCATTCCCCAAATAATACTGCATTAGCCGAAGCATCGCTGGATCATCGTCGATGACGAGAATCGTTCTAGCCCCTTCCATGGGAAAGCTTTCATCACTATGTATTAAGGCACTTAGTTGTTCAGAATCTGCATTCTCCAGCAGGGGAAGCCAGATAGTGAACGTAGTGCCTTCGCCTACTATGCTGCTTGCGCTGATGTTGCCTCCCATCATATAGCATAGACTTTGGCTAATCGCGAGCCCCAAGCCGGTACCGCCATATTTTTTCGTTGTCGACGAATCCGCTTGTTTAAACGCTTGGAAAATTTGGTCCATCTGCTCCGCAGTCATCCCGATGCCAGTATCTTGTACCCGGAATACAATGCCAGGCAGTCCCGCCTCACTCTCAAATTCCACTTGCAGCGTTACTGTTCCATCCTTCGTGAACTTGCTTGCGTTGCTGAGCAAATTAAATAGAATTTGACGGAGCTTTGTTATGTCGGTTTTGATCGAGCCCTCCGTGCATTCTACCTTGATCTGGTTCTTATTCACTTCCATTAGCGGATGCACAGTCGTTACAATGTCATGAATAATGCTCGGAATATCACATTGCTCCAAGTATAATTCCATTTTACCTGCTTCGATTTTGGACAAGTCGAGTATATCGTTTATGAGTGTGAGCAAATGCCTGCCGGCATTATTAATCTTGTGAAGATCTTCGGCCAGAGCAGGTTCGCCCATCTCCTCCATGTCTTCCTTCAGCATTTCGCTATAACCGATAATCGCGTTCAGAGGAGTCCGCAATTCATGGCTCATGCTCGCAAGAAATTGGCTTTTGATCTGACTGGCTTCCACTGCTTCATCGCGAGCTTTCGACAACTCAAGCGTCCGTTCTTTCACAAGCTCCTCCAGCTGATCATTTAATTGCCTCAGCTCTTGGTTAACATAATAGATCTCACGAGTTTTTTCCTCGGCAATCTTCTCGGCTGCTTGGCGAGCCTTCTTCTCCCGCTCAAGCTGCCTGCGGACTACATCTATATCATTCATGGCATGGCTCACCCCACTTGGGTTAATTCAAAACGGGCAGACGTTCCATCTGCCAAATCGATTCTTTTCACATCTATTGCTTCTCCATAATGCGCCACGCAGCCTAAAATAAGTCCTTCAGCCAAATCAGCGAACGGCCGTGAGGAGTTGTATGTCATAATCAAAGTACCCGGTATAGAAGTGTCATATTGAAACGTTGGAAGCTCCGCTCCAGGATAAAGCTTGCGCACTTCAACATGGATATAGCTGTCGACCTTTTGCAAAAACTCAAATACGGTGCTATTCTCCACCATAAAGTCAGGATGCATATCTAGCAGCTGGCCAAATAAATATTCGCCAAATGTTCGAATGAGGTCAGGCACAGGGATCTGGGTTCGAGCGTTAAGCTCCACGATCAATTTAATCATCTCATGGTGGTCATATGTGCCAACCGTTGTATAGCTTCCTCCTGAAGGCAGCTCTGCAGCTTCAATAATTTCATCTACCAACTTCAGGGAAAACTTGTTTTCTACCATTYCCAAAAAAGATGTGAACACCATTCCTTTCACAACTGAACACCCTCTCGTTCTCTCTCATCTTCACTGCTGCTTTCTATTACACGCAAAAAGGCCTCTACGACCTTAGGATCAAAATGAACTCCGCTCTGAAGCTTAATTTCAGCAATGGCTTCCTCTTGTGTCCATGCCCGTTTGTACGGTCGCTCATGCGTCAGGGCATCATAGAAGTCAGCGATCGCTACGATTCTACCGGCAAGTGGAATATCTTCTCCGCTAAGTCCATTCGGATAACCTGTCCCATTCCATTTCTCATGATGAGACAGCGCGATGCTTTTGGCTAATTGCAGAACCGGGAACTGGCTTCCCTCCAAAATGCTGGCGCCAATTTCCGTATGCAGCTTCATCTTTTCGAATTCCTCCGGCAAGAACCTTCCCGGCTTCAGCAGGATGCTGTCTGAGATTCCGATTTTTCCGATATCATGCAAAGGTGCTGCTCGTCTAATAAGAGCTGCTTCTTCTGCCGACAACCCTAAATCAGTTGCAAGTCTTCCAGCCATATCACCCACTCGCTGCGTATGCTGCCCCGTCTCATCATCACGATATTCCGCGGTACGCCCCAGTACGTTCAATATTTCATTTTTTGCCCGTTCGATTTCTTTGGTGCGTTCGCGAACCCGCTGCTCCAAATTGTAGTTTTGCTCTTGAAGCTTCAGATGGTAATATCTTGTTTTCAAAAAGTTTTGAATACGAAGGACAACTTCCATCCTATCAAAAGGTTTTGTAATAAAATCGTTGGCACCTTCATGCAGCACCCGCGTTCTGGCCTCGGGTGTCACATCCGCTGTTAAGACAAGTACTGGTAAATATTCGCCTTCTTGCTTCCATTTTCTTAAATGCTGCAGCGCCGATAATCCATCCATAACAGGCATATGTAAATCTAACAAAATAATATCGGGTTGATTGGCCCGGTATAACGTCTCTAGCTGCGTTGCATCTGTGGTCGTGAACAAATTCGTATAACCTGCTCGTGACAATATACGCTCTAGGAGACTGATATTATATTCCTGATCGTCTACAATCAGAAACTTTGCGGATTTCATCCATAGCTCATCCATAATTTATCCTCATTTGTTCTTTAATTATTAGATAATCTTTCCATACTTGCTATCATTATAGAACATCATTCGACATTAATCGAGAGAGTTCTTGCTAAGCTTTTGATTTCAAAAATAGGATAAGGAAGGGAATTTCTCATATTTTGTCGAAATGTAATCATTGCCATAATGAACCGAGTAGGAGTTGGTTAGCAAATGAATCATGCTCATGGAACATACGATATTGTATTGGTCATCTTTTCATATCTTGTAGCGGTCGTTGCCTCTTATACGGTGCTTGATTTGGTCGGACGAATAAGTACTACGCATAATAGAAAACGATGGTTATGGCTCCTATTTGGCGCTTGCGCTATGGGTATGGGCATATGGTCGATGCATTTTGTTGGAATGCTCGCCTTTTCGCTGCCCGTTCCCATTGCATATCATATGCCAACCGTTGTTCTGTCGGTTATTGTAGCTATAGTAGCGTCTTTTTTGGCCCTTCATATCGTCGGTAGAAACCAGCTTTCACTGCCTCAATTGCTGAGCGGGGGAATATTGCTGGCAAGCGGTATAGTAACGATGCATTACATCGGCATGGAAGCAATGATGATTGAGATCACCTACGATCCTATTTATTTCTCGTTATCTATTATTATTGCTGTTGTGGCCTCAGTTGCGGCCTTGTGGCTTTCATTTTATTTTCGTAAAGGCAGTGAGAACAAGCGCGGACATATGTGGAAGAAGCTGGGTAGTGGATTGTTAATGGGCGCTGCAGTCGTTGGCATGCATTATATCGGCATGATGGCTGCGCATTTTGATATAGACAATATCCATTTACACAGTGCGGAATCTGGGATGATTCTGAATCAACAATGGCTCGCTTATATCATTTCCGGAGGAACGCTATTTACATTAGGCATGTCCCTTATCGGTATCTATATTTCCAATAAATTCTCTGTTAAAGACTCTGAAATACAAGATAAGTCGGATGAGATTCTAAAAATAAACCATGAATTGCGGCAGCTCAACGAACACTTGGAGCAGATGGTTAAGGAGCGGACAGCGCAGCTCGAGCAGGCCCATGATGAAGCGATTAAAGCCAATCGAATCAAGAGCCAATTTCTTGCCAATATGAGCCATGAGCTTCGGACACCGCTGAACGCCATCATTGGCTATAGTGAGATGCTGATCGAGGAGGCAGAGGAGCTCGGTGAGCAGACGTTTGTAGAGGATTTAGGCAAAATCGGAAAAAGCGGAAGGCATCTGCTCTCCCTTATTAACGATATTTTGGACATTTCAAAAATTGAAGAAGGCAAGATGGAAATCCATGAAGAGATGTTTCAGGTTCATGATTTAATCCAAGATGTCATGACAACCATAAAACCGCTTATTGAAAGTAATGGCAACCAGCTGCAAACTCACTATGTACGGGGTGAAATGATGGCTGATGTTACAAAGCTGCGCCAAATCCTATTAAATTTGCTTAGCAATGCTAGCAAATTCACCCATAATGGAGCTATTCAGTTTAACGTCTATGAAGAAGATATGGAAGGAAAACCAGGCTTTAGCTTTCTTATCAAAGATTCCGGCATCGGCATGAGCCCTGAGCAGCTGGACAAATTATTTCAGCCGTTCACTCAAGCTGATGCTTCCACCACTCGCAAATATGGCGGTACTGGGCTTGGACTTGCCATAAGCAGCCGATTCTGTTCCGTAATGGGCGGACATATTTCGGTTGAGAGCGAGCCCGGGGTGGGAAGCATCTTCATTTGCTGGATTCCAATCTCGCGAGCCTAGAATTCGTGAAAGCTCAAATAACGGCTTTAAGTAAAATTCAAATGAAAAAAAGCGCCGGGTTCTCTTTACGAGACTTTTCCGGCGCTTCTTTTTGAATACTTTTCTCGAAATATTACATGAAACTATAAAGACACATTGGCTATTCTTTATTTCTCATTACTTTCGAATACTTTAAGAACAGCGTCTATTGCATAGCTGTTAGCAAGCGGAGACATGCCTAGACTAAACCATTCTTTGCCGCCCATCACGTATACCTGATTGTTCTTAACTGCCTTCATGTTTTTCCATAATGCGCTGTTCAACATATCTTTGTACGATTGTTGAATGACTTCATTGTTCTCGTCGTCCAGCTGTACGATAAGATGGTCAGGATTGTATTCCGGCAATTTCTCAAGCGATATAGAGAGAGACTGCTCCGTCTGAGGAAAGTTCGCAATCGGATTAAGCCCCAGCGTCTTGTGAATAAAGCTTCCGCGATCAATATTTTCACCATACAAGACAACTGATTTTGGCATAATCATCATATACATAACGGTTTCGTCACCAACAAGAGTATCAAGCTTTGCTTTGGCTGCCGCTTCCTGATCAACTAAGTCTTGAATGACTTTATTCGCGACATCCTCCTTGTTAAGTACTTTTCCAATATCCTTCAGTTCATCACGCCAGTCATCACGCTGCGGCAGCAACACCGTTGGTGCAATCTTGGTTAGCTGATCATAGTCTTTATCCGACCACCATGCTGGTGCGATAATAAGATCAGGCTCGGCTGCTAATATCATCTCAAAATCTGGTGTTTCGGCAATGCCCATTTTTTGCACATCTTTGAAGGCTTCTTGCAGGTATGAAGGGAAATCGGCATGATAATTTTGCACCGCGATCGGAGTAACCCCTAATGCTTGTAGAAATTCCGGATAAACAACAGAAAGACCAATGACCTTGCTTGGATTTGACGGAATAGTAATTTCGCCCTTCTCACTTGCTACGACACGAACATTATCCGATGGTGCTTCTGTTTCTGAGTTTTTCACCGTTCCTTTTGTTGACTCATTGTTCCCTGAACAAGCGACCATCACTACCATCAACACCATGGCCAAAACCATGAACGAACCTATTTTCAAATATTTCATTTTTCTATACTCCCCCTGAGTGCTCGATGTTCATCGTTTCTCATTTGACAATGAGAATCACTATCACTTCTAGCAGTATAAAGGAAATACGTCTATACGCCTATCGACGATCTCGCCAACATTTTATGCACGATTACGCCAAAGCTTTAACACTTCGTCCAAGATTAGCTCTTGCGTGAACGCCGTGTACTCTGTCCAAGGGTAGGGTGGAAGATAATCGATGCGATTGTTTCTAATCGGCCGCATCCTCCCCCAAAACGCTGATTGCTTGAGGTCCTGCCAGGCTGCCTGCGACTGAGCATCTTCATCCACGATAAGCAGCAATCTGTCCGCATCTGTCTGCGCAAGCTCCTCTTGTGTCAATTGTTGATTATTAAGATCCCTATTTACCTCCGTTGCAGGCATAATATGAAGATCATCATAAAACACCTCTCCAAGACTCCGATTTGCCAGTACGCTAATATTTTTTTCGGATATTCTCACAATAAGCAGACGTTCAATATACAATACGCTTTTGGTTCGCTCCCGAACTGCTGCCGCCTTTCTTTCATACCGATCCAGCCATACCTCTGCTTCTGCAGTTTTACCTAGCTTTTCTGCGATTAATCGTAAATGCATGCGCCAATCGTGTTCCCACGGCAAGAAATAAGTTGATGTTATTCCATTAAGCGTCTTCTGCATATCCAAGCTCATGAAACCTTCTAGCCCAACGATAAAGTCAGGGCTCATGCTTCTGATCTGTTCTATTTTCACATCATCGTCTTTAGCAAGGGACAACACCGAACTCGTATCATATTTCCTTCGGTAATATTCGACCCATGGATGATCCTCGGGAGCCGCATGAGGAGTAATATTAAGCGCGAGAAGATTACCGATCATATTTGCGTGGAACGCCACGATCTTTTGCCTCGCATATCTCATAAACGCCGCCGGAGGAGTGCCTGTTATTTGCWTAAATTTGCGGCGGAAATAAACCTCATCCTGATAGCCTACATAACTGGATATATCCTTGAGCTGATAATCATGGTGAGGTCTCATCAACTCTTGAGCTTGTCCAATTCGATATCTAGACAAATATTCGATAGCGCTGCAGCCATATCTTTGCTTAAACAGTCTAATAAAATGCCGAGAGCTGACTCCAGCTTCCTTCGCTAACTGCTCAATGGTAAGGTCCTCCCGATAATGCTGCTCGATGTACGTTTTAGCACGTTCCAAATCCGCTTCAGAGTTATTGTCCAGTAAGCGCTGACCATCTCGCAACAGACTATAAACCAGTTCATAAAATTCGATTTGCCCGCGCAGCCGCTGCATATCATTATCGCTTCGCATAGACTTCGCCATCGCTTCACAGAGTGCACTTATGACGATCATCGAGGATACAACAACTTCTCCAGTGATCGGAAACCTCATATTTCGGCCAAGTGGATAGTTATGTTCTTGTTTTGCGGGCAATTGAGGCTGCTCAAATACATCGAAGCGCACAATGTATAGCCCTCGCTCTCCTAAATCCTTCATAGATGCCTCAACCAGCTGGCCAGGCGTGCATACATAGGCACTCCCTGCCCGAAGCTCGTAATACCGACCATCTACAGTAATCCATCCCTTGCCTGATGCTGTGATGACCAGCATATGCGACTCAATGAATTGCATTCGGAGAGACCAATTGCCAGTGAGACTATTGTTTTTTTCGACTGCTCTAAGCTTGAACCACATGCCCTCTAGCTGCTTATAATCACTCTTTTGCTGGTCATCGTACACCGCTCATCACCTGCATCTCGTATTTATCTGCTCTCTATAGTATTGCGAAATAAATAAAGAACGCAACCCTTCTGGAAACACCAGATGCTGCGTTCATTTAATTTTACAGATATTAAAGGAAGAGCAATAGTTCAACCTTTCTAACTTTCCTTCGCTGCTTCTACTTATCCTGTGTCAAAAATTGAACAGCTTCCTTTATTTGAACTTCAATATCATGAGGCGTGTAGCCTAACCAAGTGTCCATACTAATATCGTAAATATGATTATCTTTAACGGCCGTGAGATTTTTCCACAACGAGCTTTGCTTAATTTCGTCCAAACGCTTAGTTGTATCCTCTCCCTCAAGCAAAGTCAGAAACACATAGTCAGCGTCGTAATCCGGAAGCACCTCCAATGAGATCGGAACTGCCCACAAATTCGGGTCTTTCTCTATTTCCTTCTGAACGAGAGCAGGCGGTGTGAGTCCAAGCGCTTTATAAAGCGTAAAGCCCATATTGCGAACGCCATAGACATAAAATTGTTTCGGGTCCACTCTATAAATAGCAAAAGTTTTGCCCTCGCCAATTTTACCGATAATTTCATCTTTTGCTGTTTTCATTTTCTCATTGAAATCCGTTTTCCATGCTGCTGCTTCCTGCTTACGATTCAGAATATCTCCTATAACCTCAACGTGTCCGAATACATCATAATCCATCCATGGAACAACAACCGTTGGAGCTATTTTTGTAAGCTTGTCATAAACGTCTTTCTCAATGTCACCAGCAATAATCAAGTCAGGCTGCAATGACACGACTTTCTCGTAGTTTATTTGATCTGCGCTTCCAACGTCTTCAATACCTTTAAAGTCCGCATCCGTTGTTTCAAGCAAATGGCTTGAAGCTCCGATTGGTTTAAGTCCTACCTTAAGCATATGACTGGCATATTGGAGTGTAACGACTTTTTCCGGGTTGACCGGGATCTTCGTTTCTCCAAAGAAATGTTTATAAACCCGCGTTTCGGTCGTACTTTCATTAGATGCCTTCTCATTCTGTGAAGCCGCGTCGTTCTGCTCAAGGTTTGACGTTGCTTGTGGATTCGTTTCTGCCTTCCCGCATGCCGCTAATGCTAATACAAATAAAAGCATACTCATGCATATGAATACGTATTTCTTCAAGATGATATCCCCCAGTAATGTGTAGTATATTTTCGGACGCAGCTAAGCTTACTTTTCCCCAGTAATGCTAGGCGAAAAGTTCTCACCCGCCTCTTTTATTGATAAAGATTATCATTATTAATTAGAAGCGTCAATGAAATATATTGGGTATATTTTCTCGCAGTTTTATAACCCTATTAACATTTGAGACTCTCTTCCTTTTATGTATACACATGGTCATCTGTACGATATATTGTGGAGAATATTAAATGTCCCGATTGACTGTTATCAAGTGTTATATAGATTAGAAAGCACCACTCGCGAAGGGAGGAGATTTCATCGAAGACCAGACCATTGAGCAATTCATCGTACGGGTGCAAAAAGGCGAATCGAGTTACTATGTCGAGGTCGTACAAAAGTATCAGCAGACCATCTACCGCTACTGCTTGCGGTTACTTGGAAATCAGCAGGATGCTGAAGATGCAGCCCAAGATATTTTTATAAAAGCTTTCGAGTCTATTATGCAATATAAGAACACGGTCAGCTTCTCTTCATGGTTGTACAAAATTGCCTACCATCATTGTTTAAACCTATTGCGTAGGCGAAAATACCAGCTTCGTCTGCTGCTTCGATTGTTTACTCCGGAAGTGAAAGCAGAGAGTCCAGAACAAACGATAGTCAACCGATTATTCAGCCCGCAATTAATGTATGCACTGACTGCGTTATCTCCAGAGGATCGATCTATGCTCATTCTTCGCATTTTTGAAGAACGAACTTTCGAGGAGCTTGGTGAGATTATGGGATGCAAACCGGAGGCTGCCAAAAAAAGAGTAAGCAGAATGAAAGAAAAGGTTAGAAAAAAAATGGCGGAATGGCAGGAGGAGCTAAAATGGGACGAGAACAATCAGACGATCAATATAAAGACTTAAGGCAGCATTCCATACCTGATCCTCAGATCAATACTATTAATTTATCAGATGCTGTAATGAACCATATTTCTGCTTCGCAATCAGGCATAAAGGTCCGAAGCTACAACCCAGCAAAGCGATTTCCGATCTACGCCACGATTCTATTCATTGTGCTTCTAACATCTGCCTCCGTATATGCTGCAAGTGAGCTGATTCAAATTCGTGATCGTGCGGGAGATGTCAAAATTAAATCCATTGTGCTAGAGTCAGAATCGAAAATCGTACCTTATACGCATCAAAATGATTCTCCGCTTCCAACTTATAGAGATCGCGTACTAGAATTAGTTAAACCAGGTCAAATGCTGGCCTACTTCGTTAGAAATGATCGTTCGTCTCTAGCTATACAGTACCTCCACAACACAAATACGAACACTTCTTACAACGATTTTAAGGAGCTTCTCGATCGCACTTCCGCTCCTGTCATTAAGGAGCCAGTTAGCTTGCCAGATGGCTTCACGTTCAAGTACGGCAGCGTTATGCCGCTCACTCCGAATGAACATGACGCTTCCCTGGCTGAAGAATACGCTAGATTGCTTGCGTTGTTCAAACAAAGGGCTGCTGCGGAGCCGGATCAGGATTTATTCGTCGAAGAGGTAAACTGGACAAAAGCAAATATATCGGAGCTCGAATACACGAAAAACGACATGAGCATTCGAATCCAAGCCATGAAAGACATGATTGGCATGGAGGTTGCTCTTTCCGCGGAATATACACAAGAAACAGTCGCTATAAACGGCATAGAAACTATTTTTGCAAGCGGCAGTATACACGGCTTTCAAAGCTATCAAGCGATATGGTATGACGAAGCGCAAAAAACACATTATCAGGTGACAGCATCAGGCAATGTAGACCTGACAGAAGAGCAATTTAAGCTCGTCGTAAAAGGCTTGATCTAGGGCTAGAGACAGGGTCAAATAAAACAAGTTTAATAGCCGTTCACCCTCCAGTATTCACTGGATGGCGAGCGGCTTTTTTTTCTATTCATTCCACTGAATCGTATGTTTAGATCTTGTATAGAAGCATAGTGTAAAATAACCATTGTTGTATGTATATTGCCATTTAAACTGGTCTTTTTGAGCTAAGTTCTATTAAATACTTCATTTTTTGGCGCTATGCACAAATTGGTAGTATATGCGAGCTGCGTCCGGAGCATTTTGCATACTGTTGAAATGGCTGTTTAGTCCCATTCCACATGTTGGAACATGTCGGATAAAATAGAATCAAGTTGAGAATAAAGGGGAAAACGTGCTTGAATCAGAAAATTACACGCAGCAATAACCGTCAAAAAGGCAGCTTTGTATCTTTGAAAAAAACGACTCTCATCATCTACTTGGCAATCATCATTATTCTCATTGGAGTCTGCGGAGTTCTGTACGGCAAATATTTGAGTGTGGTTGATTTCAACCTGCAATCCGCTGTTGCTAAT
>NZ_JBFTSN010000037.1:0-33546 GCF_056400045.1 Paenibacillus sp. 01L418 | reverse complement strand
GTATTCCCTCGTACCGCAAACCTCGTAATAAAAGAACAGTTGAAGGCTGAAGGCGGCGAACTGGTTGGAGAAGAATACACGCCGCTAGGCCATACAGATTACAGCACGCTAATCAGCAAGATCAAAGAAGCTAAACCAGATGTCGTATACAACACGCTTAACGGCGACAGCAACGTTGCGTTCTTCAAGCAATTGAAGGATGCAGGCATTACAGCTAAAGATTTGACTACTTTGTCAGTATCGGTTGCAGAAGAAGAGATCCGCGGTATTGGCGTCGATGTGCTGGAAGGCCATTTGGCGGCGTGGAACTATTATCAAACAACGGATACGCCAGCTAACAAAACGTTCGTCGAAAACTACAAAAAGAAATACGGTGATGAGCGTGTAACGGCGGACCCTATCGAAGCCGGCTATACAGCGGTCTACTTGTGGGCAAAGGCGGTCGAGAAAGCAGGCTCCACGGACGTAGATAAAGTAAAGGAAGCAGCCAAAGAGCTGGAGTGGGATGCTCCAGAAGGAAAAGTGAAAATCGACGGCGCTACTCAGCATATTTATAAAACGGTTCGTATTGGCGAAGTGCAAGCGGACGGCCAATTCAAGGAGCTGTGGAACTCAGGTGAAGCGGTTAAGCCGGATCCGTATCTCAAAGGCTACGACTGGGCAGCTAGCATTCAACCAACGCAATAATCCATAAGCAAACAATGGTCTAATACACAGCAATTAATGGGGGAGTATTCGATCGCTTCGAATGCTCCCTTCTGCTTTTTTTGTGACAGAGGAAGGCGACAGCCGTTTACGCTAGAGAGGAGCGGTCATATGGAAGTGTTTCTGCTGCAGCTATTTAATGGTTTAAGCATCAGCTCCATTTTATTGCTGGTTGCTTTGGGGCTTGCGATTACGTTTGGCTTGATGAAGGTCATCAATATGGCGCATGGTGAGTTAATTATGATCGGTGCGTACTCCACGTATTTGACGCAAAATGTGTTTCATGATTATTTGCCGAAATCGATGTTTGATTGGTATTTTGTATTGGCTATTCCGGTCAGCTTTATCGTTGCATTTATCATTGGTCTCATTCTCGAGATGTCGCTGATTCGCTTTCTATATGGACGGCCGCTTGATAGCTTGCTCGCCACTTGGGGTGTGGGTCTCGTGCTGCAGCAGCTAGCAAGATCTATTTTTGGGGCGCCAAACGTTGCAGTCACAAGCCCGGCATGGCTAAATGGCGGCTTGAAGATTATGGATGGAACATTGCTTCCTTACAAAAGGTTATTCATCATCGGACTCGTCATCGCTTGTTTAGTTGCTATGTATTTTTATATTTACCGCAGCCATGAAGGCAGAAGGATGCGGGCAGTGATGCAAAATCGCGATATGGCTGCATGCCTTGGCGTTTCGACAAGACGAGTGGATGCGATGACCTTCGCTATCGGATCGGGTATTGCCGGCATTGCCGGCTGTGCGTTAACGCTGCTTGGTCCTATCGGTCCGTCCCTTGGCACTTATTATATCGTTGATGCCTTTATGGTCGTCGTGCTTGGCGGAGTCGGCAAGCTGGTTGGGACGGTGCTCGGGGCAACAGGGATTGGAATGTTTAATACGTTGTTTGAGTATTGGACGAATGCTTCGCTTGGCAAGGTGCTAGTGTTTGTCTGTATAGTTGCTTTCCTCCAATGGAAGCCTATGGGACTCGTTGCCATGCGTTCGCGGTCGCTTGACTAGGGAAAAGAAAGGTGGAACGCTTATGCGCTTGCAAAAGTTTAYTCCTGCGCGGATATGGATCTTAATTGGCTATGCGGCAGCAGCGGCAGCACTCTTCTCCGCTCCGCTATTTGTAAGTGATTTTCGGCTCAATTTGTTAGCGAAATTTCTAGCCTTTGCCATAGTAGCATTAGGGCTTGATCTGATATGGGGCTACACCGGCATTTTAAGTTTAGGGCATGGCATTTTCTTTGGCTTAGGCGCCTACGCTATGGCGATGTATTTGAAGCTGGAGGCAAGCGGAGGAAGGCCGCCGGATTTCATGGGCTGGAGCGGTCTTAAAGAGCTTCCTCTTTTCTGGCAGCCATTTCAGAGCTTCTGGTTTGCGGTAGCGATGGGGATTGCCATACCTGCGCTGCTCGCGCTTGTGCTTGGTTACGTCACGTTCCGCAACCGAATTCGCGGCGTTTACTTCACGATCTTGACGCAAGCGCTCGTTATTATTACGACGACACTGCTCATTGGTCAGCAAGCTTTTACAGGCGGTACGAATGGGATAACAGGCTACTCTACCGTGCTTGGCTTCTCTATAGGTTCTCCTGAGACGAAGCGCGTGCTTTACTATATTACCGTCATTGCTCTCATTGCTATCTTCGTCTTTTGCCGTTACGTCATCGGCAGCCGCTTCGGCAAGGTGCTTCGTGCGATTCGCGATGGCGAGAACCGGGTGCGGTTTATCGGCTACAATCCCGCAATTTATCAAATGGTCATATTTACGATTTCGGCAGGCATTGCAGGTATAGCGGGCATGCTGTTTGTACTCCACGTCGGTATTATTTCACCGTCGATGCTCGGAATTGTGCCTTCGATTGAAATGGTTCTTTGGGTAGCAATTGGCGGACGTGGAACGCTGGTTGGAGCCGCACTCGGCGCTATCCTCATGAACTGGGCTAAAAGTGAGTTCAGTACCGCTTATCCGCAGGGTTGGTTATTCTTTATGGGGCTGCTGTTTGTGGTCGTGGTCGTATTTATGCCTAAAGGTGTTGCTGGCTTAGTTGGCCAATTGAAATTACGCAAAAAAGGGAGGGAGCCGAAGCATGAAGGAGTCCGCAATCCTGCTGTGTGATGATGTGACTGTTGAGTTCGATGGCTTTAAAGCGGTCCAAGGCATGAACCTAAAGCTTGAGAAAGGGGAGCTTCGTTTCCTCATTGGGCCAAATGGAGCCGGCAAAACGACAATTCTGGATGTGATTTGTGGGAAAGTAAGGCCTTCAGCGGGACGTGTCACATTCGGGAAGGTAGATATAACGAAAAAGAAAGAGCATCAAATTGCTGAGCTTGGCATCGGTCGTAAATTTCAAGCTCCTTCGATATTCCCTTCGATGACGGTTGCTGAGAATTTGGAAATCGCGATGCGCCAAAAGCGTACTGTGTTCGCGACGTTGTTTGCGAAGATGGTTGAGGATGAGCGGGCTAAAATTGACGGGCAGCTCGTTATGATTGGATTGCAGAAAAAATCGAGCTGGCGGGCAGGCGGTCTGTCGCATGGAGAGAAGCAGTGGCTCGAAATTGGCATGATGCTGCTCCAGGAGCCGGAAATATTGCTGCTCGATGAGCCAGTGGCGGGGATGACCGATAAGGAGACGGATAAAACGGGCGAGCTTCTCCACCAGATAGCCCGTATGCGGTCGATTGTAGTTGTGGAGCATGATATGGAGTTTGTTCGTAATTTTGCGAGCAAGGTCACCGTTATGCATGAAGGGAAGCTGCTGAAAGAAGGCTCGATGGATGAAATTCAACGAGATGACCGCGTGGCGGAAGTGTACTTGGGGAAAAGGCGGGATGCCGATGTTAGCCGTTCAACAGCTTGAGGCTGGTTATGGTGAAAGCATTATTTTACGTGATGTGTCGCTGAAAGTGAAGCAAGGGCAGGTTGTATGTCTGCTCGGGCGGAATGGCGTAGGCAAAACAACGCTTATGAAAAGCATTATGGGGCTGCTGAAGGCGCGCGAGGGTTCTGTTTCTTATAATGGCTCGGATTTAACGAAGAAAGCGCCGGGACTGCGGGCTAAAAGCGGAATCGGCTATGTACCGCAAGGACGCGAAATATTTGCTCAGCTATCCGTTTATGAAAATTTGCTGCTTGGCCTTGAGGCTTCAAAGTCGAAAATATCTTCTATTCCAGAAGAGGCTATTGCAAAGTTTCCTGTGCTGCCGGCAATGTATACGCGCCGCGGCGGCGATCTCAGCGGCGGACAGCAGCAGCAGCTTGCCTTCGCGAGGGCGTTAACTTCAAGGCCTCAAGTATTGCTGCTTGATGAGCCTTGTGAGGGGATTCAGCCCTCCATTGTCGATGATATTAGGGATGTTATTCGCTCAATTAAAGCGGATGGCAAGACGGCTATTTTGCTGGTGGAGCAAAGCCTGGATTTCGTTAAGAGTGTAGGAGACTACTTCTACGTGCTGGAAAAAGGGGCGATTGCGTGGGAGGGCGGCTTGGAGTCGTTGGATGATGAGGTCATACGCAAATATTTGACGGTATAAAGCGAATGATGAGCTAGAAGCGCCTTTATGAGAGGCGCTTTTTGCTTTGTGTTTTTAGAGCTGTTTTTGAGCTGTGATGATAGTGGTTTATTCATTGCTTATTAAGGACTTCCAGTAACGCCATGCTTGTAAGTAATCGTCTATATCGTGAGGGTGATGCTTGAGGCAAATGCCTAAGCGGTAATAGAGCTGAATGATCACTTCTTCAATTAGCCTTGGTTGATCCGCATCCGATTGATTAAGCATAACGAATGCAGGCATTAACGTCTCTATGCTCAAGTCATCAGGTGAGGAACAGAATGCATAAAGCAAGTCATAGAGCGGAGGTCCGATTATTGGTGATGGATCGATAACGCCAATTAACTCGTTATGACTAAAGATGAAGTTGTGAACACCGCAGTCGCCGTGAAGCAAAAATTTCCCCTGAGACTCACTCATCGTTGCTTTCTTTAAAAGTGATTTTACAAGGGTATGATCCTCTAATGGCAAGCGGTCGCCGATATAACTTCTAGCGTAATCGACTTTCTTCTCCATAAATTCTCGCCAAGTATTGCGGGGATTCTCCAGCCAATCTCCCCATTTCTGTGAGGGTGAGCAGCTTATGTAATGCTGAATAAGTCCGTTCACTAAAGCCTTCAACCATTGCTCCTTAGAGCCGCCAATATAATCGGTTGAACCCTTGAGAAATGTATAAACGATATATGTTTTATCTGGAGCGGTGTAAGTAAGCTTAGGCAATAGAGGGGCATCTGGATATGTTTTTTTATATTGTTCAACTAAAGAAAGTGCATCTGGCTGATCAAGCTTTAGCACATATTTGGGTGATTCATCAACTTTAATGAGATATACAAGACCTTCCGTCGTTCCGTCCATTTGTTTATGGAATTCGGACTGTTTTTCAATGGCACTTATATGCCGAAGATTTTCGATGATTTCCTGCACGCCGTTCTTTATTTTCATGTAAATCCCCCTGTATATGGAATGCTTTATGCTTCATCTGGTGAAGTGCTTTTATATTTCTCAGTCCAGCTTTTACGCCACTCTTGATAAGACATTCCTTGAATATCTTCTAAATTTTTGCCTTCTATAGACCAATACCCGCCGTCTGCAGTGTCTCCGTTTGGAAATGAAGTTCCTCCTATAGGCTGACCATCAGCCAAATAAACAAAAACATCTACTTTCTCTTTGCTCAGTGGATGGTTCGTTACGGTAAATTTCTGGATATGAATCGTTTTTCCAATATAATCGGAGGGGTTCACGCGCTGCAACCCCCAGTACATCATATAGGGCAATGCTGATAATTTCTGTTCGGTAAGCTCATAGCTCTCAACTTGCCCTTCTTTTGAGCTGATTCGATATCCTTTTTCTTCAAGATAGCTTTGAGAAATGGATTGCTCTGACGTTGTTTTGGTTTCTCCTGTACAACCGATCGACAAGGAAAGCAGAAATAGGATTAATAAATATTTCAATGTATTCATCCCTTCTTAATCTCTTTGCTTTTTGTGACGAAGCGGCAGCTCCCTTTGTTGCAAAAAGAGGTTGGATGTAAAAAGAAATAATTGCTTATATATGTAAAAAGTGATATCATATTTATATCAAAACAATATAGAAAAAGATGAAGGAGTGGGGTTTAATGAACGAGAAGAAAGCCTGGTATGTTAGCGGATACATGGCATTGCTGTTTTCGGTAGTTGCTGCTGCTGGCGGTATTTTTCTAACGATATCGGAAGCATCCAAGGACAGCGGGTCTGGGGTAATTATCGGTGTTGGCGCCTTTTTAATTTTGCTGTCCGTCATTTGTTTATCCTCTCTTACGATCGTGCAGCCGAATGAGGCGAAGGTGGTTACGTTTTTTGGAACGTATATGGGTTCAGTTCTTGAAAGCGGCTTATGGATGGTTCTTCCACTTACAAACAAGGTTAATATTTCACTTAAAGTACGCAATTTCAACAGCCAAACACTAAAGGTGAATGATGCGGAAGGAAATCCGGTGGAGATTGGTGCGGTTGTTGTATTTAAAGTAATGGATACGGCAAGAGCGAGCTTCGACGTTGATAATTATGAGCGTTTTGTAGAAATTCAAAGCGAGACGGCGATACGTCACATTGCCGCGCAATATCCTTACGATGTTTTCTCTACAGACGCGGCTTCCTCACTTAGAGGCAATGCGGATGAGGTAGCGGCGGAGCTAGGCAACGAGCTGCAAAACCGTCTTGCAGTTGCCGGCGTAAAGGTGCTTGAGACTCGCTTGACTCATTTGGCGTATGCTCAGGAAATCGCTAGTGCAATGCTTCAAAGGCAGCAGGCGATTGCGATTGTAGCGGCACGTTCCAAAATTGTTGAAGGTGCAGTTGGTATGGTAGATATGGCACTGCGGCAGTTGGAGGAAAACGGGATTAGCTTGGATGCCGAACGGAGAGCGGCGATGGTGAACAATTTAATGGTGGCGATTGTATCTGATCGCGCTGCAACTCCAGTCATTAATACAGGAACTCTTTACGGCTAGAGGCTGATTATTATGGCTAAAGAAAAGAAAGCATTTCCGCTTCGTTTGGATCCCGATATCCATCGTGCTCTTGAGCAATGGGCCGCAGACGAATTCCGCAGCGTCAACGGGCACATTGAGTTTTTGCTCAGAGAAGCGCTTGGCAAGGCAGGCAGGCTCAAAAAAACGAATCAGATGGACAATAATGAAGGTAAATAATATTTAGGCAAAGGGCGGTTATCGATTCAAATCGATAATTGCCTTTTTTAATCCATAAACAATTAAAAAGCATTTGCTTCTCATGCAAGCAAAAGGGAGAAATGGGGAATGCTGAAAACGAGCTCGGGGAAGCGTAAAACGAAGGCTGGACGATACGTCGACGGCCTTTTTCACAAAGAGATGGAACGTTTGGCTTGAACTGTAGTCCGTGCATAAGAAATTGGGAGCGGATGAATACTATGGTCAGATTCAAAATCTTTTGAAGGAAGTTTCTTCTTCGTTATAAACAAGCTGCAAGAATCCAGTCGATTCAAAATCCTCTAGGAAAGCGGGGCAACAAGAAATGAAAGCAACTGGAATTGTACGTCGCATCGATGATCTCGGGCGTGTCGTCATTCCGAAGGAGATCCGCCGTACACTGCGTATTCGCGAGGGAGACCCTCTAGAAATATTTGTAGATCGTGATGGCGAAGTTATTTTGAAAAAATATTCTCCTATCGGTGAGCTTGGCGACTTCGCTAAGGAATATGCGGAATCGTTATTTGAAGGAACAAATCATGTTACATTGATCACGGACCGGGATACCATAATTGCTGTAGCTGGAGCCTCCAAGAAAGAACTGCTTGATAAGCAGGTAGGCACTGTTCTGGAGAGTTGTATGGAAAATCGCAAGACGCTTGCTGAAGCAAATGGCGGTGCCTTTGAAATTGTGAAGGATACGCAGGAAACTTACAGCTCCTTCGTTATTGCGCCGATCATTGCGGGTGGCGACCCCATTGGAACAGTCGTGCTGCTTAGCAAGGATGAATCGGTAAAAATGTCTACTATGGAAACAAAAATGGCTGAAACAGCAGCGGGCTTTTTGGCAAAACAGATGGAGCAATAGTAAGAAATGTGGCTATAACAGCTTCTTTGATCGAGAAACACTCGATTGGGGAAGCTTTTTCCACGTTTACGATTGTGAGGTATAATAGATACCAATAGAAATCGTGCGACAGGCAGGAGTGAACGGGATGAACCGCAAGCCGGGGAAAAATAGGCAATCGGCGGAAATGCTGGGGCAGGCGGGTAAGCGAAAAACAAGCGTGGGAGTGGTCGAAGCACGCCAAGCTGAGGCTGAACTTACGGAGAGCCAAGAGCGACCTTGTGCCGGCGAACAGTCGCTAGCTAAAGCAGCGGAACCTGCAGTTGAAGGACGGGTTCAAGTAGAACGAAGCTCGAAGCAGCATCTCATGAATGGTGTTGCGCTCATGGCGGGTGCGGCGCTGCTGTCAAAGTTGATTGGTGTTTTTCAAAAAATACCGCTGCAAAATCTAGCTGGGGACCGCGTGTTTGGCATTTACAACGCCGTGTATCCGTTTTATCAGCTGGCAGCTGTTCTAGCCACTGCGGGATTGCCAACGGCCGTATCGCTTCTCATTGCAGAGAGGCTGCGCAAGGGAGATGATGCAGAAGGCGTCAGGCGAACGTTATACGCTGCGCTTTTGCTGCTTGGTGTGACGGGTATTATTTCGTTTGGCTTGATGTGGGGTGGAGCGAATCAAGTAGCAGGTTGGATTGGCGATGCGGAGACGGCTGGTGCAGTGCGCTCGGTCTCGTTTGCGCTGCTGCTTGCTCCATTCGTTGCTGCGTTAAGAGGATATGTGCAGGGAATCGGACAAATGGGATTGTCTGCCGCCTCACAAGTTGTTGAGCAAATGATTCGTGTAGGCGTAATGCTGCTAGTGCTTGCATTAAGCTGGTCCGCTGGATGGGCAGATGCATCTGTAGCGTCTGGTGTGATGAGCGGTTCGGCATTCGGAGCTTGCGCATCGCYTTTGCTGCTGGCTATATATTTATGGCGCAGACGCAGCGGGGAGCGGCTTAATCGAATGGCAGGGGCAATACGAGCAGAGATGAGAAAGCTTGCCGTTATTGCACTGCCTGTCGCGCTTGGCGCGGTGGTTGTTCCTGTTCTTGGCGTTGTGGATGCCTTTATGGTTCCTCGCTTATTGCAGGAAGGAGGGGCTTCGGAAGCTGCGGCAATGACATCGTTTGGCGTGTACAGCCGAGCGCAGCCGCTTGTGCAGCTTGTTGTTATGGTAGCTGGAGCGGCGGCAGCGGCGCTCGTACCAAGCATTGCGTTAGCACGTATGCGGGGTGCATACGGACAGCTTCGAGTACAGCTTTCGCTTGCTGAGCGGGCGGCTTGGGCAATCGGCGCTGCAGCAGCCATCGGCTTGGCACTGCTCGCGGAACCGCTCAATATGATGCTGTATTCGGATACTCAAGGTACATTCGCCTTCGCCTTGGTTGGCTGCACTGCTCTTGCGGGCAGTGTGAATGCGGTGACGGCACCTGTGCTTCAAGGATTAGGCGCTGTACGTATTCCAGCTATCCTGCTGCTGGTTGCAGCGCTGCTTAAAGGCGTCATTAACGCTGTGCTTGTACCCACGTATGGCATTGAAGGCGCAGCCATCGCAGGTGTCGTGGCACTAAGCGTGGCGGCTTTGCTTGGGATCATTGCAGTGCGGTATGCAGCTTCGGGTTCTGGAGCGGCGTTAGCTGGCGGACGAGCGGGTGTGGAAGGGCGTGTGAAGCCGCGCGATCGAGTGGTTGGTGAGAGGGTAGTGCGAGAGCGGGTGCTGGGAGAAGAGCAGGGAGGAGTGCAGGAGCGAGAGCAGGGACGAGTGCAGGAGCAAGAGCAGGAGCAAGTGCAGGGACGAGTGCAAGAGCAAGGGCAGGAGCAAGAGCAAGGGCAGGAGCAAATGCAGGGACGAGTGCAAGAGCGGTGGAGAGAGCAAGGGCAAGAGCGAGGACGAGTGCAAGAGCGAGAGCAGGTCCGAGAGCAAGGGCAGGAGCGAAAGCAAGGGAGAGAAGATGGACGTCAGCCGTCGCATGGGCGTGCGGCGGCGGGCACGGTCTTTGCGCTCGCGGTCATGGCCGCGGCGCTTGTTATCGCCGAGCGAGCGCTGAGCGCAGCGCTTGGCGGGCTGCCGCCTAGGGCGGCAGCAACWGCGCTTGCGCTGACGTGCGTTGCCGTCGGCGCTTGCGCCTTTGGCGTCGCAGCTTTGCGTGGCGGCGCTATCAGCGCGCGCGAATTKCGCGCGTTGCCGGGCGGCGCGGTGCTGGCCGCCCGTTTGCAGCGCTGGCGGCTTATTCCGCCAGCGAAAGATGAGCGCTAGCGCCGCAAGTTGGCGGCGGTGAGCGCTTGTAAAGCAAGTGTTTTTCATGGAGTAATATGTAAAACGCCAGTTGTCTGAGCTGCACAGGTTATCTCGTGTAGATTATTAGGGTTTTCTCTAAAGTTGAGAAAACCTAAGCATCTTTTCAGCACAATCATTGCTGTGCGGCATCGCTTGCCTCGATTGAACATGTAATCTCTCAACGTGATGAATCCACAGATCTGTTTCTGAACATTCCGCACTTCTGCTGCCCATTGGCAGAAAGCGCAACAAGATAAGACTAATATCTAGACTTATTTGTGGAATATTGATCATTCTGAAGCAAATAGAACTAAATTCTAGTCTTATTTCCGACCATTCCGCACTTCTGCTGTCCATTGGCAGAAAGCGCTACAAAATAAGACTAAGATCTAGGCTTATTTATGCAAAATTGATCATTCCGAAGCGAATAGAACTAAATTCTAGTCCTATTTCCATCCATTCCGCACCTCTGCTGCCCATTGGCAGAAAGCGTCGCAAAATAAGACTAATATCTGCACTTACTTGTGCAATATTGGTCATTTTGAAGAAAATAGATCTAGTTTCTAGATCTATAACAATCTCTAGGAATCTAGCAATTATGAGCAGAATTAGTAGAGGTTATTGCATAATCATTACATATTTTTATAAATAATTCTGTTAAATAGGTTAGTTTCACAGGTAATAAACCTGGTCACCAGCTCATTTATTCTGATCAACAACTCTCTCAATTGATGAACTATTTTTGATAGATATATGTCATTGAGATTAAACTATCCGCTATACCCATATCCCATATTGTTTCCTACGAATTGACTATTTCAACTATGAACATCCAGTGTGATATGCTAATCGCAAGCATTTTTTACGGCTATATTGAAGTTTATGTCAAATTGGTTCATTATTGATTTTTGAGCAAAAATAAACGATGATTAGTCGTGTTTTTATGTATGTGCGCTCGTTTTCGAACTTATTTTCGAATGCATGCGAGCTCTTTACCGAACACACTTCCGAGCTCGTTTCAATCCCTATAAACGACCCCGAAAGTCTTTTTGCAAGCCGCTGGCATTATAGCTACTCCATCAAATTTCGACCATAATACGAATGAATAGTTAAGGAGGCTTTACCAAAATGGCAACCCCATATCTTACTGTTGTTGGGCTCGGCTCAGGTGATCCTGACCAAATGACGCTTGGCGTATGGCGCAGGCTGCAAGCAGCGAAGAAAATTTTTGTCCGTACGGCTGAGCATCCTGCAATGTCGATGCTTCTGGAAATCGGTATGGAATATACCTCATTTGATACTTTGTATGAGCAGCATGATTCCTTTCCGGATGTGTACAAGGCAATAGCCGAGGCGCTTATTTCCGAAGCGAAAAGCATGAGCACAAGCGTGGACGAGCCTATTATTTATGCGGTTCCCGGGCACCCAATGGTGGCTGAACGCACGGTTCAGCTGCTGCGCGAGCAATGTCCGGAAGCGGGTATTGAGCTGCAAATTATCGGCGGTGAAAGCTTCCTTGATCAAGCTTTTATTAGTCTTGGAATCGATCCGATAGAAGGTTTTGCGCTGCTTGATGCAGCTGAATTACAGCCGTCTTTGTTGCAGCCGCAGTTGCATACTCTGATTGGACAGGTGTATGATGCCTTCACGGCATCTGATGTTAAGCTTGCGCTTATGGAGCGTTATCCCGATGACTACGAGGTTGTGGTAGGGCATGCTCTTGGTGTTGCGTCCCAGCAGCAGATCATTCGCGTTCCGCTATACGAGCTTGATCGCACACCTGGTTACGGTAATTTATCGTTGATTTGGGTACCGCGCTCTGATGATGCAGCGCTTCGCAATCGTTCCTTTGAGCGATTGCATGAGATTGTATCTATTCTTCGCAGCCCTGAAGGTTGTCCTTGGGATCAGGAGCAGACGCATCAGTCTATCCGTAAAAATTTTATCGAAGAGCTGTATGAAGCGCTTGAAGCCATCGATAATGATGATCCGGATGCTATGCAGGAGGAATTTGGCGATGTTATCCTGCAAGTGATGCTTCATAGCCAAATGGAAGAAGAGACTGGCGCATTTTCCGTCTATGATGTGATACAATCACTTAACGAGAAGCTTATTTTCCGCCATCCGCATGTATTTGGGGACGTTGATGCGAGCAATTCGGAAGAGGCGCTGGTTAACTGGGAACAAATGAAGGCTGAGGAAAAACGGATTAAAGGAACCGATGTTTCGCGTACATCGGTGCTGGATGGCATTCCGCCAGATCTGCCAGCACTCATGAAAGCCTACAAGCTTCAGAAAAAAGCGGCTAAGGTAGGTTTTGATTGGGACGAGCTTGGCCTTGTGCTTGCCAAGATTGAAGAGGAGCTTGCAGAGCTGCGCGCAGCGATAACCTTGCAATCGGAAGAGGAGCAGGCATCTGAGCTTGGAGATTTGCTGTTTGCAGTCGTCAATGCCTCGCGCTTCATCCACGCTGATCCGGAAGAGGCGCTTTCCCGCACGAACAAAAAATTCCGCAGTAGATTTGAGTATATTGAGGAACAGCTTCGTATAAGCGGTAAAAATTTTGACCAGACTGATTTAACAGAAATGGATCGTTGGTGGGAAGAGGCAAAACGTCAATCCTAGCTTGCAATTCGTCATGAATCGCCTTTATTCCGCAACAAACGCAAAAAAATTTCAAATAGCGGCAGGATTTATTTGCTACAAGGCAGAATAAGTATTCTTCGTGAGAGTAAAAATGGGAAGCAAAGGCGACGCCACAAGCGTCGACCACAAATAATGGTTAAAAATTAGGAGGATTTTATAATGAACAAAACAGACTTGATCAACAACATTGCAGAAAAAAGCGGTTTGACTAAACGTGACGTAGAAGCAGTACTTAACGGCTTCTTGGGCGAAGTAACAGATGCACTTGCTGGTGGCGATAAAGTACAATTGATCGGCTTCGGTACTTTTGAAACTCGCAAACGTGCTGGACGCACTGGCCGCAACCCGCAAACAGGCGCTCCAATCGAAATTTCTGAAGCAAAAGTTCCTGCATTCAAAGCAGGCAACAAGTTGAAAGAAGCTATCCAATAATCTATGCGATTAGATAAATTTCTTAAGGTATCCCGGCTGATCAAACGCCGTACCGTTGCGAAGGATGTATCCGAGCAAGGTCGCGTATGGATCAACGGCCGCGAAGCGAAAGCTAGCAGCGCCGTCAAAGTCGGTGATGAGCTCCAAATCCAGTTCGGTCAAAAAATCGTAACCGTTCGCGTTGAGCGAATTGCGGAGACGACCCGTAAGGATGAAGCCGGAGAGCTGTATACCTTGGTGAAAGAAGAGCAACGCCAGCGCGAGAATACGCTCGACTGGGAAGTACCGCAATAACAACAAGGCTGCCTACAAGCATAATACTTGCAGGCAGTCTTTTTTTATGCCCAATAAGTAGCTTCTAAATTTTACGAGATTCCCTGTTTCAACATCATAAATTATGTTTATATACTCGGAGGACTATTCGATGAATCATCTGCAGCTGCCCATTCCCGAGTATCGGCGAAAGGGTTTTTCATTGCTTGCGCATGCTTGTGCTCTCTATTTCAAAAACATTGTACCCATTCTATTTTTAACAGCGATAATTACGATTCCGGTTGAGGCTATTAAAAACTATTACTATTTTGAACCGGAAGACGGCTTTATTTATATGCCCGCCAACAGCATGGACAGTGTGACCAGTTTATTTTTCCTATGTGTCATCACGCCGATGATTATCTATTACATACTTGGTAAAATGACGGGGAATAGCAGTGGCATTGTGCAGCCCATTCTGCGGGGGCTTCGCAAATGGCCGCGCATGATTGTGTATACTTTTCTACACGGCGTCATTGTAATTGCGGGATTTATCGTATTTATTGTTCCGGGTTTCTTGTTTGCTGTATGGCTGATGCTGATGCCTATAATTGTTTCTATTGCTGATACATCGCGGATAAATCCGATGACAGTTAGCCGTGATTTGGCACGCGGGCGTTATTTCAAGCTTGTAGGCTATGCGATTGGCGGATACGTTATGGTCATAGTGCTTACCAGCATTATCGTTTTTATTTTCTCTCTCTTTGTGAATCAATCATGGATAACCGCGACGATATTTGATTTATGCTATAGCCTATTCAACCAGTTGGTAACCATTGTACTATTGCTAGTTTTTCTACAGGTATATACAGAAAGAAACGACGACGCGCTGAATGCTATGAATCAAGCAGATTAGGTTCTAATTCTCGTCCACGCCCCATAAGCTAGTCTTAACATATAAGACAGGATAAGCTTTACGCCTATGCCCTTCTTATATTTGAACGCGAAACGTATGCTGCGCCGCACTAGCTCGGCTGTAGCCGTTTACGCCAAGACATGTTAACGAAGCGGAGGACGAGTCTATGGTTGACCAAGGCAAGGGGCAGAAGCGTCAGGAAGTCAAAATGCTAAATCGCAAGCTGCTGGAGCTTACCGGAGTCGTAAACGTAGAGAGCTTTGACAGCGAAGAGTTTTTACTCGAAACAGAGCTTGGCTTCTTGGAGGTTAAGGGCCAAAATTTGCATATGAAGCTTCTTAGCCTTGAACAGGGAATGGTAACTATTGAAGGACTCGTCCATTCGCTCGCCTATATGGACAGCAACAATTCCTCCTCTAAATCCAAAGGGTTGTTCGGGAAGCTATTTAAGTGACGCTTAATATGCAATGGTTAACGATGGCGGTCATGCTATTATCAGGCCTTGGCATGGGAACAGTATTCGACGGCTACCGAGTCGTGACGAATGAGCTCAAGCTTCCGCGCTGGTGGCTTCCGGTGCTTGATATCGTTTACTGGATGGCAGCGGCATTGATCGTCTTTCGGGTACTGTACGCTAGCAACAATGGCGAGGTGCGAGCGTACGTTTTTATCGGACTGGCTATTGGGATGGTCATCTATTATTTCTTTTTTAGCAGAATCGTTATTCAAGTCGTAAAATGGATCATCGGAGCCGTTCGCAAACTAATCCAAATTTTGCTAAAATGCCTGGATATTCTTATCGTTAAGCCGATTTTACTGCTCTATAAGTTGGTAAAGGTAATTTTGGCATTTGGGTCTGCGCTCACTATTTTCACTCTAAAAATTGTGATACAATTAGTCCGTCCATTTTGGAAATTGTTTGTTTGGATGGCAGGTCCAGTCATTCGTCCGCTTGGACGGTGGCTATCGCGCTACGCTGCCAAATGGCAATTAGTTGGCAAGCTGAGGGGATTTGGACAACGAATAGCTCGATTGTGGAGCAAATGGTTTAGGAGGTAACACCGCTCATGGCAAAAGCAGCTGAGAATAAAACGCCAGGGAATGCTGGCACAAAACGCCGGTTCAAACTATGGATGATGTTCATCGTGCTATTTATGGGCTGGGCGGGGTATACAATTTTTGGCCAAATGCAGCAGAAGAACGCAACAGGTTTGAAGCTGACTACAATTCAAGATAAGCTTGATGTTACCACCAAAGAAACCGAGGAGCTTAAACGTCAAATTGAACGATTAAACGACCCAGAATATATCGAACAGCTAGCAACAAAAGAGCAGGGCATGGTAAAGAAGGGCGAGCAGCAAATTTTCAGTGACTAATTAGGGCGTCAATTCGGGTGAACGTCTGTTGACCTTACTTGAACGGTTCGGTTATAATCACGTTAATAGCGTTTTCGCAAAACTTTTAGCATATGCTTATGAATTCAGTTTTGCTTCGCATAACTTTTAGGGAGGAACATTTTATTTTATGGCAATTGAAGTGGGCGCTAAGTTAGAAGGAAAAGTGACAGGCATTACGCATTTTGGGGCATTTGTCGACTTGTCGGGAGGTGTCACGGGTCTTGTTCACATTTCGGAAATTGCTGATAATTACGTCAAAGACGTGAAGGATCACCTGAAGATCGACGATGTCGTGAAAGTCAAAGTGATCAACGTGGACAAAGACGGAAAGATCGGGCTTTCCATTAAGCAAGCCATTGACCGGCCAGAAGGCCAACCAGCGCCACAACAACGCGAGCGTCACAGCGGAGGCGGCGGTGGAAGCACTGGCGGTAGTGGTGGTGGTGGCGAACGTTTCAACCGCGGTGGCGGTGGTGGTGGCGGCGGACGTCCCTTCAACAAGCAATCGGCTGGCAGACCGGCATACGGTAAACCGTCATTCGAGGATAAAGTGTCACGGTTCCTGAAAGACAGCGAAGAGCGCATCTCCTCTTTGAAGAAGAATACGGAGGGCAAACGCGGCGGACGCGGTGCCAAGCGAGTATAAGCTGAATCGTCATAACATTATACATGAAGCAGAACCTAACCGGTTCTGCTTTTTTTGCGTCCAGCTGCACAAGTTTCCCCGCGATAATGAGTAAGCGTATACAGGTTGCTGTCGAAGCAGGACAATAAGACTGCGTATATGCTGGTGAATGTTTGGACGAGCCTCTAATTGTCACGGTCAATGTCGTTTGTAAAGCGCGCAGAATCGTAAAAAAAATACTTTTCTCTCATCCTCCATCATTCCCGACACATTATAACCCCGATTCGCCATCATTTCAAAAGGACACAACACATATTTTGTTGTCGGACCTGTGTGATTTGGTTGTGCAGGAGGTATTGAAATCCCATATGGGATATATGTTTGACAGTGAAATGACAATGACCGCAATGCCATTTATTTTTGTCGGAAAAAATTTACAATTCAGTTGCTTTAACTGACATACTTTATGCGGACAACCTCCTATAATGAAAAACACATTACATTCGGAATGGTGGTGTCTGCTCATGGAAAAGGAAAACGCGGTTGTGCTTCCAGGTGTGAAACGGTTAGGACTAGCTCAGACGATGTTGCAGAAAGGTCGGGAATGGGCGGCTGCAAGGCGGTTCATTCAAGTCATTTTAGCAAAAAAGTGGACGTTTCTACTCGTAGGTGTAGCTTTCTTGCTCGGAAGAGCGGTTATACTCGAATCGCTGATGCCGTTTGCCATTGCTTATTTCGCCGTTATTTACTTTATGAGAAGGGATATTTACCCGTGGGTAGCGATATCCTTAGTAGCCGGGAGCTGGTTTGCAGCTGATCCTGCCCCGATGTGGATTGCGATGGAGATTGCTGTACTCTTTCTTTTTCTAAAGGGATTAGAAACCTACGAGAGGGCAGAACTGTCGTCGGCGCCCATTCTAGTGTTCGCATCAACGTTAATGGTGCAAATGTTCAGCGTGTTTATAGGGGACGAGCTGAGCTGGTACAATTTCATGCTCGTTGTGGTGGAGGCCGCGCTTGGTTTCGTGCTCACATTGGTGTTCATACAAGCGATACCGGTGCTTACGATGACCAAAAAATCAGCTTCTCTCAAAAACGAGGAAATCATTTGTTTAATGATTTTACTCGCGTCGGTTATGACGGGGGCGGTTGGATGGGTGTTTTACGGAATGTCGGTAGAGCATGTGATGTCACGTTATATGCTGCTCCTCTTTGCTTTAGCAGGGGGTGCGCCGCTTGGCGCTTCGGTCGGTGTGGTTGCAGGACTCATTCTAAGCTTGGCTGATTTTGGTGCAGTCGTTCAAATGAGCTTACTCGCTTTTGCGGGCTTGCTGGCTGGTCTGCTGCGTGATGGCGGCAAAATGGCAGCGGCATTCGGAATGTTGCTTGGAACATCGATTTTATCCATATATGTAGGAAGTCAGGCTGATGTTATGAGCTCAACCTGGGAGTCGGTAGCAGCCGCAACGCTGCTTATGCTGACGCCGCGTATTATGATCCGCACGATATCACGTTATGTGCCGGGTACGAATGAGCATGCCAAATCTCAGCATGATTATGCCAAGCGGGTACGTGAGGTGACTGCGGACCGCGTATCACAGTACTCAGAAGTGTTCCGTCAGCTGTCAAAGAGCTTTGGCCAGCTCAATAGCAGCGTTACGACGGTTAAAAGGGAGGATGAGATCAGCCATTTTATGAATGCGGTTGCTGAGCGCAGCTGTGCCAGCTGCCATCGGCAAAATGCTTGTTGGGAGGACAAGTTCTTTCATACGTACAAAATGATGACCGATATGATGACGGTTGTAGAGGAGAAACGGATTCCGTCCCCTAAGGAAATACCGCGGGCTTGGTCGGCGCATTGCGTGAAATCGTCACAGGTTCTTGTGGATATGAGCCAGCAGTACGAGCTATATCAAAATAATATGCACTGGAAGARGCAAATATGCGACTCCCGTCAGCTTGTAGCGGATCAATTGCAGGGTGTATCGCAGGTAATGGAGGATTTGGCGAAAGAAATTAAAAGGGAGGGACAAACGCTTCATCTGCAGGAGGAGCAAATTCGAGAGGCGGTGGAAGGACTCGGTTTATCCGTACAGGGGATTGATATTGTGAGCTTAGAGGAGGGGAATGTGGATATAGAGGTGTATCATACGTTTGGACAAGGCTATGATGAGTGCCGAAAAATAATCGCACCGCTGCTTAGTGATATTTTGGGAGAGCATATTGCAGTGAAGTCGGAGCACTCCCCAACGAGAAGCGGTGAGCCGTCCCTGGTCGCGTTTGGTTCAGCCAAGCAGTACGAGGTGGAGACGGGCATAGCTGGTGCAGCTAAAGGAGGAGATCTGCTGTCTGGCGACAGCTTTAGTATGGTGGAGCTTGGAAATGGCAAGTTTGCAGTTGCGATCAGCGATGGTATGGGCAATGGTGAGCGTGCGCGTCAGGAAAGCAGCGCGGCATTGTCGATTCTGCAGCAGCTGCTGCAGTCAGGCATGGATGAGAAGCTGGCCGTGAAGTCAGTTAACTCGGTGCTCTTATTGCGCTCATCTGATGAAGTATTTGCTACCGTCGATTTAGCGATCGTTGATTTGTATACGGCGCAAACGACGTTTATGAAAATAGGATCAACGCCAAGCTTTATTAAACGAGGAAATGAGGTTATTCCGATAACAGCGAACAATTTGCCGATTGGCATTCTTCAAGATATTGACGTCGACTTCGTGTCGATGCAAATGCAATCGGGCGACACGCTAGTCATGATGAGTGACGGCATTTATGATGCGCCGGGCCTTGCGGTTAATAAAGAGCTCTGGATGAAGCGAATTATTAGCGAGCTGGCGACAGATGATCCGCAGGAAATGGCGGATGCGCTGCTTGAGAAGGTGGTTCGTCATCATAATGGAGAGATTATTGATGATATGACCGTGCTTGTAGCGCGTATCGATAAGCATTTGCCAGAATGGGCATCCTTCCGTTTTCCGGGTGTGACGCGCATGGAGCGTCCAAGGACGGTGAGCTGAGTATAGAAATAAAATATGGATTGTGAAATCATTTATAAAATTAAAACAATGATGAATGGATACTTGAACGGTGAGCTTGTATCTATGATATTCATTGAGCAAGCAGTAGCCTATTTTGTTGTCGGCTGACTCACGCTGACAGGAAATGGGCTATTGTTATTGTTTGTTACATAATAGCGAGCGTATAGTACATAAAAGCTTTAAAGTAACAAAGACATGACATGCTTTGTTGAATTAACCCGCGAAACGGAATTCACACTAATATTAATACATACACGTAGATTTTATTTTTGAAACATCAATTTGTTGCTGCATTCATTCAACACTCAATTATGACCGATGAAAGATAAAGGGGCATATGAAGTTTAGTAATTTTCAACTGTGGTACATAGTAAATGCTCAAATAAAATAGTTATACATATTGCTATGAATATCAAACCTATTTTCAATGAGTGGACAGATGTGCCTTATTAATACAAGTAATATTGGTTTGTTATATGTGTAAATATCAATTTTTAACTAGTCTAGTTGTTTATCCCTCTCAAAAAAGGCAAAGCTAATAGAAAGGCAAAGGGCTAAGCCTATGCTTACGAAGCTGCGTTTGATTCTCAAACGCTAAGCCTATGCATACGATGCCGTGTTTGTTTCTCAAACACTTGGCTCATGCTTACGATGCCGTGTTTGTTTCTCAAACACTTGGCTCATGCTTACGATGCTGTGTTTGATTCTCAAACACTAAGCCTATGCTTACGATGCTGCGTTTGATTCTCAAACGCTTGAGGAGGGTAAATCATTATGAAGCAAATATTGTTGATTACAGATGGATGCTCTAATGTGGGTCTAAGTCCAGTCATAGCGGCGGCACATGCACAATCGGAAGGAATTTCAGTAAATGTAGTAGGCGTACTCGATCATGGCGATGTAGGTGAGCTTGGCGCGGCTGAGATTGATGAGATTGCGCGTGCGGGCGGCGGTCTAAGCAGGATGGTAAATATGCGTCAGCTGTCGCAGACGGTACAGATGATGACTCGCAAGACCGTAGTGCAGACGATTCAATTAGCAGTTCAGAAGGAATTGAAGCAGGTGCTTGGCAACGGCTCAATCGAAGCATTGTCGCCGGAGAAGCGTGGCGATGTTGTACGTGTTATCGACGAGCTGGGGGAGACATCAAATTTGCAAGTGGCGCTTCTTATTGATGCCAGCGCCAGCATGAAGCCAAAGCTGGCGGCTGTGGAGGAGGCTATACGCGATTTAATGCTCAGCCTGCAAGCGAGACAAGGAAAAAGTGAAATCTCGGTATTTCATTTCCCAGGCTCAAGACATGGGGATGACTGTTTGATGGATTTGAGCTGGACGAGTCACTTGAATGGTGTTCACGCCATCTTTCCGAAACTGCAAATGGGCGGAACCACGCCGACGGGCCCTGCGATTATGCATGTCATTGATTTTTATCGCCAGGGCGATTATGGTAGACAGAGCAGAGACGAAACGGATGGGATGATGAGTGACTACGTCGTTTAAAGTTGATCTTCGCCGTGGCATGGTGGTGGTTGGCAAGTGGAAACAAGGGCGTTACCGGATAGAGAGGTTGCTTGGAGAGGGCGCAAACGGTAAAGTATATCTCGTACAGCGTGATCGCAGCTGGTATGCGATGAAGCTCGGTTTAGATGCACTCGATCTGCAATCGGAGATCAATGTGCTGCAGTCGATCGCCAAGCAGAAGCAATACGGGCAGGAATCCTTTTTGTTCGACGTAGATGATTTGTACGGTCCGGATGGAAAGGAATATCCTTTTTATATTATGCGCTATGTACTGGGATCTAAGCTGGACGATTACCTAAAGCAGCACGGCTCGGAGTGGTTTCCGTTAGTTGGCTTGAATCTGCTGGGCAAGCTGACGAAGCTGCACCAAGCAGGATGGGTGTTCGGCGACTTAAAGGTGGAAAATGTGCTCGTTGCCGATTATGGTCATGTTGAGCTGGTTGATTTCGGCGGGGTGACTGCAGCAGGCAAAGCCGTTCGCCAATTTACTGAAATTTATGATCGGGGCTACTGGAATGAAGGCTCGCGATCTGCTGATCCGAGTTACGATTTGTTCTCGTTTGGTGTGCTTTGCATACAGCTGCATGAACCAAAACGGCTTCATCAGTTGACGGTGGAGCTATTGCCGCAAAATCGCTCAGCTGTGGAGCTCATCCAGATCGCTGAATCCAGTTCGGTATTAAAGCCAGTTGCCGGATGGCTGCGTAAAGCTTTTGCAGGACAGTATTCGGATGCGGGTGAGGCTTCAGCGGCTTGGCGTTTACTGATGCATAGACGAGACACGCATAGACCCTCTGCTACACCAGGGTGGTTAAAGGGGCTTGCTGCCCTTTCAGCGGTCTTGCTTGGAACGTCGGTTTACTGGCTCATACGCAATGTGCTGTAGCGGCAGCACGCAACGGGAAATGAAGGTGAGGTACAACCTATGAATCTGCGAAACGAGCTTGAGAAAACAGCTGCAGACCGCAGGCTTTGGTCGAGAGGGGATTGTATTGTTGTAGCAGTGTCCGGAGGTCCGGATTCAATGGCGCTGCTGCATATGCTGTCTGCTGTAGCGAAGAGCAATGAAATCTCCATTATTGCAGCTCATGTGAATCACGGCTTTCGAGTAGAGGAGTCGGCGCATGAGCTGATTGTCGTTAAGCAATTTGCGGAGCAGCTAGGGGTCATTTGTGAGACGGTAACGTTCGACATGCCGTCTTATATAGAAGAAACCCGAATGAATGGACAAGCTGCCTCACGCGAGAGGCGGTACGGCTTTTTGCATGAAATCGCGACCCGATATGGAGCTTCGCGTATCGCGCTCGCCCATCATGCAGATGATCAGGCGGAAACCGTCCTTATGCGCGTCATTCGTGGGACAGGCTTAACTGGTTTGGCGGGAATTCTCAGTAAAAGAAGAGAAAAAAACGTGGAACTTATCAGGCCGCTGCTTCGTATGAACAAGTCAGACCTTCTGCGTTACTGCGAAGAACACCAAATTCCTTACTGCACGGACAGCAGTAACAAGGAACGCCATTATTTCCGAAACATCATTCGGTTAGATATTTTACCGTATTTATCAAAGCATAATCCGCACATATCCCAATCCCTTCAACGACTTGCTGAAGTAGCGGGAGCGGAAGACGAATGGATGGAGAAACAAACCGAAGCGTTATTAGCGCAGCTCGTTACGTTATCCCCCAATGAATGCGCGATAAGCTGCGACGATTTGCATGGTCTCCACGTCGCTTTACAAAGGAGATTGATTAAACTAATATTAAGTTATCTTTCTAAGGAAACGGAAAAGATATCTTTCGAGCAGATTGAGACGATGAGGCTTGCTGCTTCCACTCATGCGCCTGCAACTTGGCGAATCGATGCTGGTGCCGGCATTTGCTGCGCTCGTGAATATGATAGAATGCGGTGGATTCAAGTGCCACAGCATGTATCCAAAGAAGCGAGTGTCTATTTGTGCGAGGTGGGAAGGGATAAAGCTAGCCTGGCGATCGAGCAATGCGGGTGGACATTTGAGTTTGCTTATACATCAGCGTTAGAAAGTTGTAAGCCTGCATCGCGTTATGAAGCCTGCTTTGATGCGTCGGAACTAACGTATCCGCTCGTTGTTCGAAATCGGCAGCCGGGAGACAGAATTCAGGTTTTAGGATTAAATGGTTCGAAAAAAGTGCAAGATATGTTCGTTGACGAGAAAGTTGCTCCGCTGAAGAGAGAGCTGTATCCATTGCTGTTTGATGGATCAGGCAAATTACTCTGGATTCCGGGCATTCGCAGATCAAGCCATGCGCTTACGGATGTACACACAAAAGACGTGTTATTCATAAGGGCAGGCAACGAATAAGAAGCACTGGTACACTCATAAACATAGTTAAGCGTAGGGGGATTTACACTTGCAGAACGATATTCAAGAAGTATTGTACGACGCGCAGCAAATTGGTGAGAAGGTTAAGGAACTTGGTGCAACACTGAGTAAAGATTTTAATGGGCGTAATCCGCTCGTTATTTGTGTTTTGAAAGGCGCGTTTATTTTCATGGCTGATTTGGTTAAGGAAATTACAGTGCCGCTTGAAATTGATTTTATGGCTGTATCTAGCTACGGACAATCCACGAAATCATCTGGCGTTGTCAAAATTATTAAAGACCTCGATGTATCTGTCGAAGGCCGAGATGTTCTAATCGTTGAAGATATTATCGACAGCGGATTGACGCTTAGTTACCTAATTGACGTGCTAGAGCGTCGCAATGCGAAGTCTGTTACAGTTGTAACTTTGTTCGATAAGCCTGCTCGCCGTACAGTTGAATTGGAAGCAGACTATAAAGGCTTTTCACTGCCTGATGAGTTTGTTGTCGGTTATGGACTGGATTATGCAGAGAAATATCGTAATCTCCCTTATATTGGTATTTTGAAGCCGCAAGTTTATCAAAAATAATTGCGATTCACCCGTACATGCCCTTCTCCGTACACCTCTATTGTTATGGAAAGTCATGATATGGTAAAATATTTTAAGCGTCTGAGAGGAGGTTGGGGATGAATCGGATCATCCGTAATACTGGTTTTTATTTAATTATCTTTTTGGTGACCGTTGGGATTTTTCAATTTATCAGCAGCCAAAATAACACGACCGTTGGATTGCGTTACGATGAACTCGTTGCAGCAATTGAGTCAGGGAATGTTAAAGAGTTAAGTGTTAAGTACGAGAACCAATCTTATTTTGTTTCCGGAAAATATAAAGTGAAACCTGCGGATGCAGAAAACGATCAATTCGTATCAAGGACCGGCGTTAGCGCTGAGCCTAAGATCGCTGAATGGTCGAAGCAGTATGGATTCGCTTATGAGACGAAGGAAATGGATCAGCCAAGCATTTGGCTTACATTCCTTACCTCCATTATTCCGTTTGTCATCATCTTTGTCCTGTTCTTCTTCTTGATGAATCAAGCTCAGGGCGGCGGCGGCAAAGTTATGAACTTTGGCAAGAGCAAAGCGCGGCTTTACGATAATGAGAAGAAGCGGATTACATTCGAAGATGTCGCTGGCGCAGACGAGGAGAAGCAAGAGCTCGTTGAGGTCGTAGACTTCTTGAAGGACCCGCGGAAATTCAATTTAGTAGGCGCTCGTATACCGAAGGGCGTATTGCTTGTTGGTCCTCCGGGTACAGGTAAAACATTGCTTGCTCGTGCAGTAGCAGGCGAAGCGGGCGTGCCGTTCTTCAGCATTTCCGGTTCTGATTTTGTAGAGATGTTCGTCGGTGTCGGTGCATCCCGTGTACGCGACTTGTTTGAGAACGCGAAGAAAAATGCTCCTTGTATCATCTTTATCGATGAGATTGATGCGGTAGGTCGTCAACGTGGCGCTGGTCTAGGCGGCGGACATGATGAACGTGAGCAAACGCTCAACCAATTGCTCGTTGAAATGGATGGCTTTGGTGCCAACGAAGGTATTATTATTATTGCAGCAACAAACCGTCCGGATATCCTTGATCCAGCGCTTCTGCGTCCAGGCCGTTTTGACCGTCAAATTACGGTTGACCGTCCAGACCTTAAGGGCCGTGAAGCGGTGCTTAAAGTACATGCGCGCAATAAGCCGCTATCCAAGGATGTTAAGCTTGAAGTTATCGCAAGACGTACAACAGGCTTTAGTGGCGCTGATTTAGAAAACTTACTTAATGAAGCAGCTCTCCTAGCTGCCCGTCGTAATAAGAAAGATATCGCAATGGTTGAAGTTGATGATGCGATTGACCGAATCATTGTTGGTACGGAGAAGAAAAGCCGTGTTGTCAGTGATCGTGAGAAACGTATTGTCGCTTACCATGAAGCAGGCCATACGATTGCAGGCTTCTTCTTGGAGCATGCGGATATGGTGCATAAGGTTACGATTATTCCTCGCGGACGTGCTGGCGGATATGTCATCATGCTTCCAAAAGAAGATCGTATGCTTGTAACGAAACAGGAGCTTCTGGACAAAATCACTGGTTTGCTTGCAGGCCGTGTAGCAGAGGAACTGTTTATTGGTGAAATTGGTACAGGTGCATATAGCGACTTTAAACAAGCGACAGGCATCGTACGCAGTATGATTATGGAATACGGTATGAGCGACAAGCTTGGACCGATGCAATTCGGCAGTTCACAAGGCCAAGTATTCCTTGGACGTGATATTGGACATGAGCAGAACTACTCTGATGCCATTGCATACGAGATAGATCAAGAAATGCAATCCATTATTACAGGCTGTTATGATCGTGCGAAGAAGCTATTAACAGAGAAGAGCAAAGAAATGCATTTGATTGCTCAAACACTGCTTAATGAAGAAACGCTCGAAATGGATCAAATCAAACGTTTGGTTGAGACTGGTACTTTGGAAGGCGGTCCTTCTACTGATGCAGTTGAAACAAATGAGCCGACAACCGAGCCTATTATTGAGACGGTTGGAGACGTAAAGGTGCGCATCCAAACTCGTGATCAGGACGAAGCGAAAGCTCCGAACCTTGAGAAACGTGATGCAACAGAAGATCCAGATAAGAACGAATAGTATTTTATGGATAATTGTTAACGATAGTCGCTTTGCTACTTGTAAAGAGTAGCGGGCGACTATTTTTTTCTTTATTAATGTTCGGATTTAGCCTATAATACGTGTATAAACCTCAGATGAAAAACAGAAATGCTCACATGGGGGTTTTGCACATATTGGTCAAATGTTACATAGATGTTACATGACAACGGTCATAACGTTTTTATGTCATTTTAACTGACATAAGTTATTGACGTTTATTTTTTTGTAACTATAATGAAATAATAGCGGCCAGTATCAGCAAGAATAAGAATGTAACAGGGGTTGCCAAGCTACACAAAAATTAGAGCAGGGGAGAAAACACGCATGAAAAAGACATTTAGCTTTATGCTTGTAATGATGATCGCGTTGACACTAGTGTTGTCAGCTTGCGGAGGAAAGAAAAACAACGAGGGTGGCACGAACGGAGATAAAGGCACTACGCCTGCTGTTGAAAACGATGGTACTGGAAAAGGCAAAAAAATTGGTATGGTTACTGATGTTGGCGGCGTACACGATAAATCCTTTAACCAAAGCGCATGGGAAGCTCTTCAGAAAGTAACTGCTGAGACTGGTGCGGAAACGAAGTTCTTGGAAAGTAAAGGCGAAGCAGACATGGAGCCGAACCTAAACAGCTTCGTTAAAGAAGGATATGACCTTACTTGGGGTATCGGTTTCTTGTTTAATGATGCACTAAGCAAAGTGGCTAAAGAAAATCCAGATGCTAAGCTAGCAGTAATTGACAGCGTAGTTGAAGCGCCAAACGTTGCTTCTATTACTTTCGCTGAAAACGAAGGATCTTTCCTTGTTGGTGTCGTTGCAGGTTTGATGACAAAAACAAATAAAGTTGGATTCGTTGGCGGTATGGAGATTCCGGTTATCAAGAAATTCGAAGCAGGCTTCAAAGCTGGTGTTGCTGCGGTTAAACCGGATGTTAAAGTTGAAGTTAACTATGCAGGTGACTTTGGTAAACCTGACCTTGGTAAATTGGCTGCATCAACAATGTACGATGGCGGTGCTGATATTATTTTCCACGCTGCTGGTGCTACAGGCAATGGTGTGTTCAATGAAGGTAAAGCGCGTAAAGACAATGGTGAAAACGTTTGGGTTATTGGTGTAGATAAAGACCAATCACTTGAGTTCGGTGATGAAATTACACTAACGTCCATGATGAAGGGCGTTGAAACTGCTGTTCATAAAGTATCCACAGATCTACTCGCTGGAACATGGGCTGGCGGAACTGTACAAGAGTTAGGTTTGAAAGACGATGCAGTAGGCTTGCCAGAAACATCTAAGAAAAACGTTCCAGCTGATGTTCTTGCTGAAGTAGAGAAATACAAAGCAAAAATCGTTAGCGGCGATATTAAAGTACCTACTGAATAGTTTTCTCCATTCAATGGTATCCTTTGATTGAGGATCGTTTGTTGATGAATCAGACAAGACCGGCTTCGGCCGGTCTTTGTTCTTTGTTGGGATAAGTAAGTGCTTTTAATGTCAAATTTTTTATGCATATTGAAGCAGTAAAAACCGGGGAGATGATGAGGAATGGACCGGAGCAAGGCGGCTGTACAGTTAAAGGGAATTACAAAGCGGTTTCCCGGATTGGTAGCTAACGATTCCATAAATTTTGAATTGAAGAAAGGTCAGATTCATGCGCTGCTTGGCGAGAATGGCGCAGGAAAATCGACCCTAATGAACATTGTGTTCGGACTATATCAACCGGACGAGGGCGAGATTTGGGTTAATGGTGAGAAAACAGTCATTGAGGGTGCCTCTAAAGCAATTGACCTTGGCATCGGAATGGTTCATCAACATTTCAAACTCGTACAGCCTTTTACCGTTGCAGAAAATATTGTGCTTGGCAATGAGCCTGTCAAAGGTATGAAAATCGACTACAAGCTCGCTAATGAGAAGGTTCGGGCGATATCCGAACGTTATGGTCTGAATGTAGACCCTCAGGCGCGAATTAAAGATATTACAGTAGGCATGCAGCAGCGTGTTGAAATTCTGAAAACGTTGTATCGCGGCGCCGAAATCGTTATTTTTGATGAGCCGACAGCTGTTTTGACGGTGCAGGAAATTGAGGAGCTAATCGAAATCATTCGCAACCTGGCTGCTGAAGGAAAGTCGATTATTATCATTACGCATAAATTGAAAGAAGTAATGGCTCTTGCAGATGCTGTAACCGTTATTCGACGCGGCAAGGTTATCAAGACAGTAACTACAGATGAGACGAATGAGCAGCAGCTTGCGGAATTAATGGTCGGCAGGGACGTATCCTTCGAGGTGAAGAAGACGAAGAACGAGCCTGGCGAAGTTATTTTATCTGTGGATGGATTGCAGATGAAAGGTGATCAAGGCAAAAATGTACTGGATGGTACGAGCTTCAACATTCGTGCAGGAGAGATTTTTGGCATAGCCGGTGTTGATGGCAATGGGCAAAGCGAGCTCATTTACGCTATAACTGGTATGCGCAAGCTGGACGGCGGCAGCGTTAAGCTGAATGGCAAGGATATGACGAATCATTCTCCGCGCCAAATATCGGTTGCGGGAGTAGGGCATATACCAGAGGATCGGCATAAGCATGGGCTGGTGCTAGATTTCTCAGTTAGTGAAAATATGATTTTGAATACGTATTTTGAGCCGGAATTCGGCCGTTCCATGTTTATTGATTACAACAGCATGGACAAGCTGTCTGAAAAGCTTGTTAACGAATTTGATGTTCGCTCATCAGGTATTCATACGCATGCTCGTCAGTTGTCTGGAGGAAACCAGCAGAAGGCTATTATCGCACGGGAGCTTCATAAAGATCCTGATTTGTTAATTGCGGTTCAGCCTACACGCGGTCTCGACATCGGTGCGATTGAATTTGTGCACAAGCGGTTGGTACAAGCTCGTAACGAAGGAAAAGCGATTTTACTCGTATCATTTGAGCTTGATGAGCTGTATGCACTGTCCGATCGAATTGCGGTCATGTATGAAGGCAAGCTAATGGGTGAGGTTGATGCTGAGCAAAGAGATGATCAGCAGCTTGGACTTATGATGGCTGGTAACAAAATAGCTGTACCTGCATCAGAGGGGAGAGGATAGCGTATATGGAAACCTTGAAAAAAATATTTAATAAATCGTCTATCCTTATTCCAATTGTGTCAATCATTCTTGGATTTGTGGTTGGCGCCATTGCCATGCTTGCTGGAGGGTACGATCCAATTCTAGCGTACACTTCTTTAATCAATAAGCTGTTTAGCACTCCTTACAATATGGGAGAAGCGGTTCGAGCAATTACACCATTGATCTTTACAGGTTTAGCCGTTTCCTTCGCTTTCCGTACAGGTCTATTCAATATCGGTGTTGAGGGACAATTTGTAATGGGCATGACTGGCGCGACAATCGTTGGCGTGCTGCTTGACCTGCCATGGTATATACATGCGCCTCTAGCTGTAATTACGGGTGCTGTATTCGGCGGTCTATGGGCGGGTATTGCTGGTTACTTGAAAGCGAAGCGTGGAGTAAATGAAGTTATTTCATCCATCATGCTGAATTGGATCGCATTGTTCCTCTCCAATTTTATCATCGCGAAGTTTCTTGTTGAGAAAGGCCAGCAGAAGTCGATGCCGGTTCATGAATCAGCTATGGTGAAAATTGATTGGCTTATTAAATTGACAGACAACGCTCGTATGCACTGGGGTACGGTTGTTGCGCTCATTTGTATCGTTGTGTTTTATTTCGTGTTATGGCGTACGAAACAAGGCTACGAGCTTCGCGCTGTTGGACATAATCCGGATGCAGCGTTATATGCGGGTATGAACGTTAACGTAACGATGGTTAAGTCGATGTTTATAAGCGGCGTATTCGCTGGTCTGGGCGGCGTGTTTGAAATTTTAGGCGTGTTCGGCAACCAGACCGTTATGGCCGCTTCTCCGGGCTATGGGTTTGATGGTATTGCGGTAGCGCTCCTTGGCGGCAATACGCCGATTGGTGTATTCCTTGGTGCAATCTTATTCGGTGGACTCAGCTACGGTTCAGCAGGCATGAGCTTTGGTGCGGGTGTTCCTCCTGAGGTCGTGCGTATCGTAATCGGCGCCGTTATTTTCTTCGTTGCTTCGCATGGATTGGTGAAGTGGTTCTTAAAGCCTTTTCTAAATAAACGTGCAAGCAAGCGGAAGGAGGCGGTGTAGGATGAACGTGCTAGACATCATTGGACAACTTATTAATACAACGCTCGTGTTCTCCACCGCACTCATTTTTACAGCGCTTGGCGGTATGTACTCAGAGCGCTCAGGTGTTGTGAACATCGGACTAGAGGGCTTGATGGTTTCAGGGGCGTTCGCCGCGGCAGTTGCAACGGAGTATGCGATACAAGCTGGGTTAGGCAGTGCTTCACCGTGGATTGGATTTATAGCTGCAGCTATTTATGGTACGTTATTTGCTTTATTGCATGCGATATCAACGATCACGTTCCGTGCGGATCAAACCGTCGTCGGTGTCGTTATTAACATTCTATCGCTTGGCTTAGCGCTTTACCTAACCAAAAGCATTTATGATGGATCAGGTCAAACGCCGCTTTTGGCTAATGTGTTCCACAAAGTGAAAATACCTTATTTATCTGATATTCCGTTGCTCGGGAAAGCTATTTTCACCGCGTATCCGACGACGTATATTGTCCTAGCTATCGCAGTAATCAGTTATTTCGTCTTGTTCCATACGCCATTTGGCTTGCGTCTGCGTGCGGTGGGCGAACATCCGAGCTCTGCGGATACCGTTGGTATTAGCGTAACGAAATACCGTTATATCGGCGTATTGCTCAGCGGCGCGCTTGCAGGCCTTGGCGGTGCGACAATTACGTTGACGACGACTAGCAGCTTTGCGCATAATACGATTTCTGGGCAAGGATTTATTGCGCTCGCAGCACTGATTTTCGRCAAATGGAATCCGCTTGGCGTTGTAGGAGCAGCAATGTTCTTCGGTCTAGCTCAGGCGCTTAGAAGCTTTGCACAGCGCTTTGAATTCTCGCAGCATATTCCAGTTGAATTTTTCTACATGCTGCCGTACGTTTTGACATTGATCGTTTTGGCAGGAGCTGTTGGTCGTTCAAATGCGCCCTCAGCACTTGGTCAACCTTACGATCCAGCAAAAAGATAATTCAATATGGTCTCTCTCCATCGCGGAGAGAGACTTTTTTTATTTCGTTGCTAATACAAGTGATGACGGAGGTCGCGATTATATAGTAAAAAAGGTTCATTTACGAAGAATGTGAGTGAGATACAGCGATCAAAATAATTTATTTTAAATTGCTGCCTTAAAAAGGCCTTTAACGCATTGACAGTAGCATCTACCGCGTGTAAATTAAAACTTAATCAAATGAATTTATCCCTTTTGGTTTAAACTATAGGTAAGCGACTTTCTAAGTTTGTGCATCAATTCACAAAGTTCAGCTTGCCGTATAACGGAATGGGTTATCGCCCATCCCTCATAAGAGGAGAGGATCTACTGTGGAAGCACTGGCACTGGAACGCAAGGCGGAGCAAAACCGAGAGCTGCGTGAACGGTTGTTACAGTTGAAGAAAGAACGGAATGCTATCATTTTAGCTCATTATTATCAACGTGATGAAATTCAAGAGGTAGCTGATTTCCGTGGAGATTCCTTCCTGCTTGCGCAGAAGGCTGCACAAACGGATGCTGAAGTTATTGTTTTTTGCGGCGTTCACTTTATGGGTGAGAGCGCAAAAATTTTGGCTCCTAATAAAACCGTTATCATTCCCGACGAGCGTGCGGGCTGTCCGATGGCCGACATGGTAAGTGTTGATGGCTTGCGTAAGCTGAAAGCGCAGCACCCGAATGCAAAGGTCGTTACTTACATTAACTCGTCTGCTGAGATCAAAGCGGAGACTGATATTTGCTGCACATCGGCAAATGCGGTTAAAGTTGTCAATTCGGTTGAAGGCGACGAGATCATCTGGGTACCAGATAAGAACCTAGGCCACTATGTGCAGCAGAATACCGATAAGAAAATGATTATCTGGGAAGGTTACTGCAATACGCACGATATGCTGACGGTTAAAGACGTAGAAGAAATGAAAGCGAAATATCCTAATGCGCAATTCGTTGTGCATCCGGAATGTCGTCCTGAAGTCGTTGAGCTAGGCGACTTTGTAGGCAGTACAACCGCTATTATTAAATATTGTAAAGAATCAGATTGCCAAGAATTTATCGTGGGAACAGAAGATGGCACTGGCTATCAGCTTCGTTTAGACAGCCCAGGTAAAACTTTTCRTTTTGCATCTAAATATTTGGTGTGCCCTAACATGAAAGTAAATAATTTGAAGAAACTAGTGAAATGCTTGGAAACGATGCAGCCTCAAATCTACGTACCGCCACATGTTGCAGATCAAGCCCGTTTATCCTTGGAGCGCATGCTACTCGTGAAGTAGTATGCGCTGCTTCTACGCTTGGAGGAGCCAATGATGATTCCTAGATATTTAGTCGATGTGCAGTTAAGTGAGCTGCCTGTTATAGAAAAAGATGTGATTGTAATTGGGGCCGGCATTGCCGGTCTTTTTACCGCTATACGAGCAAGTGAAAACAATTCTGTCCTCATGATTACGAAAAAATCGCTGCTCGACAGCAATACGCGTTATGCGCAGGGCGGTATCGCTGCGGTTATTTCGGATGAGGATTCGCCGGCTTACCATAGACAAGATACACTCGTAGCGGGTGCAGGCTTATGTTCTAATGAAGCGGTTGATGTACTCGTTCATGAGGGACCCAAAGGTGTTCGCAGCTTAATAAAGATGGGGACGCAATTCGATCTGGAGAATGGCGAGTTTGCGCTTACGAAGGAAGGAGCGCATAGCCAGCGGCGTATTTTGCATGCTAACGGGGATGCTACTGGTTTCGAGATCGTACGAGCATTGTCCGAAACGGCTATTGCCAATCCTAAGATCGAAGTTTGGGACGACCATTTTGTTATTGATTTGGTTACACAGGACGGCGAATGCTGTGGTGTCATTGTACAGAAGCCAAGCGGTGCGCGGTTGTTTGTAAGAGGCAAAGCCGTCATTTTAAGCTCAGGCGGGGCTGGCCAGTTGTACCGTTACACGACAAATCCTGAGGTTGCCACAGGAGACGGCATTGCGATGGCTTATCGAGCAGGGGCATACATACAGGATGTCGAGTTTATTCAGTTCCACCCTACCTCTCTATGTTATCCAGGCGCGCCAAGGTTTTTGATATCAGAGGCTGTGCGCGGCGAAGGGGCGTATCTTCGTAATATTAAAGGAGAGCGCTTCATGGAACGCTACCATGAGCAGCTGGAGCTGGCACCGCGTGATGTTGTGGCGAGAGCCATCGTCAGTGAAATGGAAGAGACGAAATCGACCTTCGTTTATATTGATATTACACATGAATCACCGGAAATGGTAAAGCACCGTTTTCCTACTATATATGAATATTGCTTAAAATACGGCCTCGATTTGACGTCGGACTGGATTCCGGTTGCGCCAGCTATGCATTATATGATGGGCGGAGTGAAAACCGACCTAAAT